>NZ_CAUVXO010000040.1:2310-5623 GCF_963555865.1 Protofrankia sp. Cr1 | reverse complement strand
GGACCCGGCGTCGGATCGTCCGGACTTCGTCCGGGCACTGGAGCTCGCGGCAACTGCCCCGCTGGACGGGGTTGTGTCGGCGACCTACCCGTTGGACCGTTGGCGGGACGCGTTGGACCACGCGCTCGGCGCAGGGCGTCTCGGCGCGGTCAAGGTCGCCTTCGACCTGACGGCGGCGTGATGGGGCGCGGTGTGATGGGGCAAGGGTGAGATCTGTTCACTGGGACGTTCACTACGACGTTCACTACGACGTTCACTGGATGGCGGCTGGCGACGGCAGTGTCGCCCGGCCGCAACCGCGTGTTAGGGGATCGCACAGGTGAGACCGGGGTTCGTGCTCGAGGTCGATGAGCGGACTCCTCCGCTTCTCGTACACCAGGGTGAGGGGTTCGGGCTGGAACGCTTCCCGCTCGGCACCCGGGTGCTCTACCCGCCGGAGTCGCTGCCGGAGCTGGCCGACGTGGACGCGGCGATCAGCCGGGCGTTGGCCGAGCCCGAGAACAGCGAGCCGCTGCGGGCGTTGCTTCGGCCGGGGATGCGTCTGACGATCGCCTTCGACGACCTGTCGCTCCCGCTGCCGCCGATGCGCCGGCCCGACATCCGCCAGCGGGTGATCGAGCAGGTGCTGACGATCGCGGCGCAGGTCGGTGTGGACGACGTGGTACTCATCGTGGCGAACGCGCTGCATCGCCGGATGACCGCCGCCGAGATCGAACGGGCCGTCGGGGAGCGGGTGTTCCGCTCGTTCTGGCCGAACAACCTCTACAACCACGACGCCGAGGACAGGGACAACCTGACCCACATCGGCCTGACCGAGAACGGCGAGGACGTCGAGATCAACCGGCGGGCCGCCGAGTCCGACCTGCTGGTCTACGTCAACATCAACATGGTGGCGATGGACGGTGGCCACAAGTCGGTGCCGATCGGGCTCGCGTCCTACAACAGCCTGCGCCACCATCACAACAGTCATACAATGGTGCACTCGCGTTCGTTCATGGACCACACCCGCTCCGCCATGCATTCCTCGGCATGGCGGATGGGTCGGATGCTGGCCGACCACCTGAAGATCTTCACGGTGGAGACGACCGTGAACAACGCGTCGTTCCCGTCCCGTTACGGCTTTCTGATGAAGCGGGAATGGGAATGGTCCGTGCGCGACCAGGCGATGGCGTTCGGAATGTCGCGGGGGCTCGCGGCCATGCCGGTGCGCTCCCGCCGCAAGCTCTTCCACGATCTCGTGGCCGACTACGGGGTGACCGGCGTGCACGCCGGCGAGACCGAGGCCGTGCATGCCAAGACGATCGCGAATGTGCACCGCCAGCAGCTCGTCGAGGTCAACGGGCAGAGCGACGTGCTGGTCGTGGGCCTGCCCTATCTGGGGCCGTACAACGTGAACTCGGTGATGAACCCGATCCTCGCGATGTGCCTCGGGCTCGGTTATTTCTTCAACATGTACCGGGGACAACCGCTGGTCCGGCGCGGCGGAGCGATGATTCTCTACCATCCGGTGACGCCGGAGTTCTCCCAGCTGCACCATCCGTCGTATGTGGACTTCTTCGAGGAGGTTCTCGCCGAGTCCACCGACCCGGCGACCATTGAGGCCACCTTCGAGAAACAGTACGCGACCGACCCCTGGTATACCCACCTGTACCGCACATCGCACGCTTACCACGGCGTGCATCCGTTCTACATGTGGTACTGGGGTGCGCACGCCATGGACCACCTGGAGGATGTCGTGTGGGTCGGCGGTGACCGGGCCGCCTGCGCGCGGATGGGTTTCCGGGCAGCCTCCACCTTGGCGGACGCCTTGGAGATGGTGTCGGGCACGGTGGGCCGCGATCCATCCATGACGTATCTGCACTCTCCACCGCACGTCATCGCGGACGTGCGGTGATGGCGTCCCGCCCGGCCCGCCCAGTCGGGGTCGGCCTGCGCGAGGTGGCCCGTGGCTGGCGCTGGGGTGCCCGGCCGCCGGTACCGCGCTCCGCCGAGCCGCACCAGCTGCCGGCGGTGGCCAGGGAGTTCCCGACGGCGTGGGCGCGCACGCCGGCGATGCGGGCGGCCCGCATCGCGGCCCTCGAGGCCGGGATGAGACCACTCCTGGACGCGAATCTATCGCTGTCGGTGACAGGACTGGACGCCCTGGACGAGCTGCGGACCCCCGCGGTCTTCGTCTCGAACCACTCAAGCCATCTGGACGCTCCGCTGCTGTTGTGCACACTGCCGAGGAAGCTGCGGGACCACACGGCCGTGGCCGCGGCCGCCGACTACTTCTTCGGCAGTTGGTGGCGGGGCCTGGGTACGGCTTTCCTGTTCGCGACCGTGCCGATCGAGCGCCGCGGGGGTGCCGCCTCGACAGCGCCCGCAGACCTGCTCGCGGACGGCTGGAATCTGGTGATCTTCCCGGAGGGGACGAGGTCGAAGGACGGCCAGCTCGCCCGCTTCCGGTTCGGTGCGGCCCATCTGGCGATCACCTGTGGGGTTCCGGTGGTACCGGTCGCGATTCGCGGCAGCTTCGCCGCGATGCCGCGCGGCCGTGGCTGGACCCGCCCGGGCAGGCCGGGGGTATCGGTCCGCTTCGGTCGGCCGATGTACCCGACAACCGATCCGGCAACCGAGGACCTCCGCACCTTCACCGGCAGGATCTTCGCCGAGGTCTCCCGGCTGCTGGCCGAGGACACGACCTCGTGGTGGGAATCGCTGCATGCGGCGCCCGCCGGCGCTCCGCCTCCCCGGTCCGCGCGCACAGCCCACTGGCGCCGGGTCTGGGCGTCGACAGAACCGGTCGGACACAGCCGGACGATCTCTCCCTGGGACCGGCCCGGCCTGCCATCCCAGCACTCCGGCGGATCGTGAGAAGAATCACAGTGGCCTCACATTGTGGATAACCCTGTAGACAGTGCGGTGCGTATCTCCCGATAGCCTGGGGATCTCCTGTGGGGAGAGACGCACCCGCCTGTGGCAGGCGATGTCAAGAGTTGATTCCAGATCCCTCAGGCCCGTCACTGGGTTCATGGACCTGCGCAATCGGCCCCGCCGCTCCAGCCAGAAGCAGCACTCGAGCCACCAACAGCACCCCTCGAACCCGGGCGTCGACGCCTTCCGGGCGAACCGGCCTACCGGTCTACCCCCGAGCGTCGCCCGGGTGGCCGACCGCACCCGCCTGTCGGCCGAACTACTCGCGGCCATCCTCGAGGTGGCGGACCGTACCCGGGTGTCCCTGGACGACATCGAGCTCGCGGACGCGCTCGCCGACCGGCTGCTCGCCCGCCGCCGCGACCGGCTGCGCCTCGCGGCCTCGGCCTGAGCCACC
>NZ_CAUVXO010000040.1:0-1592 GCF_963555865.1 Protofrankia sp. Cr1 | reverse complement strand
GTGTGCACCAGGCACAGGTCCGCTTCCCCGGATGGGACGTGGAGCATGCGTGCCGCTCAGTCAGACAACCGCGCCGCCCACAACCGAGCGACCCTGGCACGCAGTTACCCCACGTGGCGCCTGACCTGGCTGTCACCAGCAAGGCGCGCGTGAGCCGGTCGTCTGTCGCAAACTTTCTCTACGGTTTTTTCTAGTGATGATCATGAACAGGTGAGGGTCTGCTCTGGGGTGTCCAGCCAGAAGGCCTGACCGCTCTTGGCGACTGTCAGACCGAAACGTTCACGGGTGGGCTGCCCAGTGGCCATCCACCAGTCATAGGCCGCTTCCAGCTCATCCCACAGATGCCGAGGCCCATATTGCGTCACCTCATGGTTTCCTGTGCCTGCCGTCAGCGAAGCCCACGACTGTGACGGGGTGTGGGAAAGAAGAAGCGTCTTCGCGGGACCGCCTTCCTCGATTTCTCCCGTGGTGCAGCCAGGAAGCCACAGTCCCACCACAAACCCGGCGGTACTGTCCCGAAACGGCGCATCCAGATAGCGGCCAGACGTTCTCACGTTCGCGTCGTCTTCGCCGATCCACCACAGGTGCGGGTCGGGTCTCTGGTTACGCAGCCGCATGAAACCAGCCGTGTCATAGAACCTGCCCCAGGCCGTTCCGTCACTCTCGACCTGTAGCACCGCCAACGCACCATCAAAGATGCCTGCGAACGGCAACACGATCCGCCCGCGCGCCCGGGTCTGCTCCACCCAGGCGTGCGGCACGACAGACACCGATGCCGTAGCTATCAGCCGGTCATACGGTGCACGCTCTACCCAGCCTTCCGCACCATCACCCGTGATCACGGTGACTGCATGGCCCGCCCTAGCTAGCGCCGAGCGTGCACGCTCAGCAATCACCGGGTCCACCTCCACGCTCGTCACCGCACCAGCATGAGCCCGTGCCGCGAGCAACGCCGCGTTGTAACCCGTGCCCGTACCAATCTCCAGCACGCTCATCCCCGGACCTACATCGAGAAGATCCAGCATCCGATCGACAACCCACGGTGCACTGCACGAACTGGTCGGGACGATCCCCTTCCCGTCGAACCTGTCCGACCCGTCATCAACCTGGATCGTGACCGCCTGATCGCTTCGGCATACCTCCAACCACCGGAGCGGGTCCTCCGTCCGGCGCAGCGGGACCAGGAAGAACCCGTCATCCCCGGTGACCCACACCTCATCCGGGATGAAGTCCTCCCGTTTCACCGGCCGGCCGCTCATGCCTTTCCACTGCCCTGACACATCCCGCAGGTCTTGGTCTCCGTCTTCCCATCGTTTGTGACCACCACGGTTCCGCTCCCCGAACAGCCGGGACAGTCCACGGGCTTCGAGTGCCTACCCACTAGATCACCTCCCAGTAGCACAGCACCATCATCGATGATCGTATCCAAGTGAATGGATCCTCTTCTGGATAGGGGATTTCGTTTCAATCCCTCCACGGAGTGCGTCCGCCGTCGCTTCCACCGCGAGGGACGACCACCAGGTCACGGCGTCCGTGTCCGCTACTTGGTGAGCTGCCACGCTGACTGTGGCTGGCTCAGTGCCACGCCGCAC
>NZ_CAUVXO010000039.1:21865-26110 GCF_963555865.1 Protofrankia sp. Cr1 | reverse complement strand
CCAGGTCGGCCCCGCGCCATATCTGGTCCGCCCACACGACCAGGTTGATGATCCCCTCGGCCTCGTAGCGGGGCACCAGTTCCAGATCCTGGCCTTCCAACCGGAAGTAGCAGGCAATCATCGCGCGCCCGTACTGTTCGCACAGTGCCGCGAGCCGGTCGCGAAGCCGTACCGCGTCGGAGAAGGAGGGCGTGCCGGAACTGAACCAGGCGTCCCCCAGTCGGGCTGCGCGATGCAGCGCCCGGTCCGTGTTCCCCCCGAGGACGAGCGGCACCGCAACGGGCCGGGGGGTGACCTGGATTCTGCCGGTCGTGAAGTGGGTGCCCTGATGCTCGAAGGGTCCTCCGCTCCAGGCCGACCGCAGGACCTCCAGGCACTCCTCGAGGCGGGATCCACGTTCGTCGAACGGCACGCCGAGGGCGGCGAACTCCTCGCGCAGCCAACCGGCTCCGACCCCGAGCATGAACCTGCCGGCAGCGATCTCCTGCGTCGTGCAGGCGGCACGAGCTGTCAGAAGCGGATGACGTAACGGCAGGATGTAGATGCCCGTCGCGAGCTTCACCCTCGTCGTGAGCGCTGCGGCGGCACTCAACGCCGACCACGGGTCCAGCAGCTTCGTGGCCGGGTCGATGATCGGCCGGGTGTGATGCTGGTGCGCCGTTTCGCCCTGGGTGGGGTGCTCGCTGGAGTAGTCGTACGGCAGGACGAGATGCTCGCCGAGCCAGAGGGCATCGAAGCCGAGGTCGTCGGCCGCCACGGCGAGGTCCAGTAGGTCACGCGCACCCATGTCGTATACCGACAGACCGATCCGCATCATCGTCCCTTCCGGCCTCAGCTGAATCTCATCGGTCCGGCCGCGTCAACGGGGATACACCTGGGGGCCGCTGCCGCCGACGGCAGCGAGGTAACCGGTGGAGTCCACCCGACGCTCGCCCCAGAGAATCTCGAAGAGAAGCCTGCTGATTTTCCAACCGTCCGCTTTGCGTCGCAGCTGGTTATGGTACCGGCCGACGAGCACGTGCACCGTTTCCGGCGATGCGCGGAACACCTGGTGCGAGGTGTGGTAGATGAGCGCCGTGGCATGATCCGCTACAAGGTCCACATGGTAAACACTGAGCAGATGATGCTGCCAGACGCATTCCCGGGTGCCTTCGTCGATCCAATTGGCGACCGCGTCACCGCCGACGATGGGATCAACGTTGCCGTACTGCGCCCACAGGTCGTCGGCGAGGGTCACACGGATCCCGTCGACATCCCGTTTGTCGATACACGACGCATACCTGTAAAGCACCTCGGTAACGTCGGCGCGGTCCAAGCCAGCCTCAATCTCGGCCGCTGTACGCATGCTCGCTCCCTTCGCAGCCGTCCCGGCGGGTGCCACGTCTGCTGCGGCGCTGCCGTGTCAAGCCCCGACCTTCATCCACACGCTCTTGAGCTGGGTGAACTCGTCGAGAGAGGCCGCGCCCAGGGTGCGGCCATGCCCGGAGTACTTCACACCGCCGTAGGGCACCGTCGGGTAGACCATCTGGAAGGTGTTCACCCACACCGTGCCTGTCCGTAGCGCTCTGCTCATGCGGTGTGCCAGGCCCAGGTCGTTGGTCCACACGCCGGCCGCCAGGCCGTACTCGGTGTCGTTGGCGATGGCGATGGCCTCCTCCTCCGAGCCGAACTCCAGCACGGACATCACGGGCCCGAAGATCTCCTCGCGGGCGATCCGCATGTCGTTGCGCACGGATGTGAACACCGTCGGCTGGTGGAAATAGCCGACATCGCCGTGACGCTCACCGCCGAGCACCAGCTCCGCACCCTCGTCACGGCCGTAGCCGACGTAGCGCTGCACCCGCTCCAGCTGTTCCGCGGACACCAGCGGTCCCATCTGGCTGCTGGGGTCGAAACCCGAGCCGAGCCGGATGTCACGCGACCCTTCAATGATCATGCTTACCAGTTTGTCGTGCACGGAACGGTGCACCAACAGACGGCTACCCGCGGTGCACACCTGTCCGGATGCGCCCCACACCGCGGCCATGGCCGCTGCGGCGGCGGCCTCCAGGTTGGCGTCGGGGAAGACGATGAACGGGCTCTTGCCGCCGAGTTCGAGGCTCACCCGCTTCACCCGTGCGGCGGCGGCCGCCTGGATCGCGCAACCGGTCGCCACGGACCCGGTGAACGACAGGGCGTCGATGTCGGCAGAGGCGACGAGTGCGGCGCCCACGACCTCACCGACACCTTGAACGACGTTGAAGACCCCCGGCGGAATCCCCGCCTCGAGCGCCAGCTCCGCCATGAGAACCGCCGACATGGGGGTCTGCTCGGCCGGCTTCAGCACGACGCTGTTGCCCGCGCTGATGGCGGCGGCCACCGAGGCGAACACGGCCGTCGGCCCGTTCCACGGAGTGATCAGGCCGACGACGCCGATCGGCTCCCGGTGCTGATACACGGCCAGGTCCGACGGTACCGACGGGATCGTTCCGGAAAGCTTGGAGGGCCAGCCCGCGTAGTAGTCAATACCGTCGACCGCGAACTGGACGATGAAGCCCTCATAGAAGCGCAGCAAGCCCGCGTCGATCACATCGATCTCGGCGAAGACGTCCGCCCGCTCCGTCAGGAGGCTGGAGAGCCTGCGCATCCGGCGTTCTTTTTCCAAGGGCGGGAGGAACCGCCACCGGCCGTCATCGAAGGCTGCGCGTGCAGATTGTGCGGCCCGTTCGGCGTCGGCCACCGAGCCGGCAGCGGCGGTGGCGACCTGCCGTTCCGTCGCGGGATCGACGACCGCCATCGTCGCTCCGTCGGCAGCCGGGACGACCTCACCGTCGATAACGTGACCGAACAGGGGGCGTGCCAGCTGCCGTGCGGTTTCCGCTGAAATCGGATATGTCGAGGAATTGTCCGACGTACTGATCACCGAAGGTACTCCGATCCGGTAGGAGAGATATCCGCAGAAAAAGGTCCAGATGCGCTGAAAGCGACTGCGCTGAGAGCGGCCGGCAACAGGGACACGGCGTCACGGAGCCGGGGCACGTGGCTCGCCGGTCGCGACGGGCTCAGGCTGCGCGCCGGACCCGGACCCGGACCCGGACCCAGACGTGGACTCGGACCCGGACGTGGACTCGGACCCGGACTCGGACTCGGCAGCCGCCGCCTGCGTTCGCCGGCTGCGCCGGGTCTGGGCGACCTGTCGACTCGCCAGCGCGACGGCGATCAGCAGGGCCACGCCCTGGAACAGCGGCTGGATCCAGAAGGTGCCGGGCCCGAAGGCCAGTTGCAGGCCCTTGACACCGAATGCGAGGGCGAAATAAGCGACCAGCGTGCCCCACACGTTGGGCCGCCGGGAGAACTGCGACGCCCCGAAGAACACCGCTGCCAGCGCGGGGAACAGCAGACCTGAACCGGAGTCCGCGGTATAGGCGCCGACCCGCATCGCGTAGATGACGCCGGCGATCCCGGCCACCCCGCCGGAGGCGATGAGCGAGCCGTAGACGAGCCGCTCCGCCGGCAGGCCGGCCAGGCGGGCGGCCTCCGGGTTGCTGCCGACCGCGAACAGGTAGCGCCCGACCGGCGTGTGCTCCAGAACGAACCACAGGATGACCGCCAGCGCCAGCAGGTAGAGCACGACCACCGGAACGCCCAGCAGGTTCGTGCTGCCGAGCGTCGCGAACCGGTCGGAGAACGCGCCGGTGATCTGGCGGTTGTCAGAGACCTTCAGTCCCACGGCGGTGAGCACCTGGCTCACGCCGAGGGTGGCTATCAGCGAGTTGACCCGGAACCGCACCACCAGGAAGCCGCTGACCAGTCCGACCAGACAGCACACCAGCACAGCGCCGAGGCAGACCAGGCCGACCGGGATGTCGGTGTTGGCCGCGAACCAGTTGATCAGCACCAGCGACAGACCCATCATCGCGCCGATCGACAGGTCGAAGATGCCGGCCGCGAGCGGGACCAGGAAGGCCAGCGCCAGGACCGCGGTCACCACGCCTTCGCCGAAGGTGAGACGGAACGTGCTGACCGTCAGGAACAAATGTGGCTTGAGCGCTCCGAAGATGACGATGAACAGCGCGAAAAGGAGTAGAGCGCTGTACTTGCCGACCGTGAGGCTGACCGGCGCCCGGACAGGCCCCGGCGGGTACGGACCGCCCGCGACACCACGACCTGCCCCGCCCTTCGCGATCACGGCTTCCACAGCGGGTGGCTGGGCGGCGACGGGCCCGGCCGGCTGGGCGCCGGCCCGGTCCGCGGTGCCGTCGGCCG
>NZ_CAUVXO010000039.1:15751-21633 GCF_963555865.1 Protofrankia sp. Cr1 | reverse complement strand
GACGACCGATTTCTAACGACATTGCTCCACCTCGGGAGATACAGGAGAAAAGCGGCCTTGATCACAGGACCGCCGGTCGAAAAAGGGGCTCATGGCGCTCCCAGCGATACCTGTGCGTGATCAACGGCTTCCGGCGAAAGGTCGACGCCCCGACGCAGTGTGCGCACGACACGTCCGTGACTCAGAATGTGTACGCGGTCGGCCAGGCGGGCCAGCTCCTCGCTGTCGGTCGACACCAGCAGGACCGCCGTTCCCGCGTCCGCGCTACGCTCGATGATGCTGTGGACCTGATCACGAGCCTTCACGTCGATGCCGGCGGTCGGGTCGTCGAGCACGAGCACCTTCGGGGACAGGCGCAACGCGCGGGCGACGAGCACCTTCTGCTGGTTACCTCCGGACAGGCTCGTGATGGGCGCGTCCACGCCGCGGGTCACGATCCCGAGCTCGTCGACCCAGGTACGAACCTCCCGGCGCTCGGACCCGGCGTCGATGTAGCCGCGCCGGACATGGCGACGCAGCGACCCCATGGTCAGGTTCTGGCGTACCGTCAGGGTGGCGAAGGTGCCATACCGCGCCCGCTCTCCCGGTACGAAGGCCAGCCGGGCAGCCATGGCCGCGGCGGGATTCGCCGACGGGACGGCGACACCGTCCACGGACACCCGGCCCGTCCGGGGCATCCGTCCGCTGAGCATTGCACCCAGCACCTCGCGACCCGAACCGGTCAGGCCGGCGATTCCGACGATCTCCCCACGGCACACGGTGGTGGACACTCCGGCGACGGTTCCCCCGGCGATCTCCTCAAGTCCGAGGACGACGGGCCCGGCCGCCTCGACCGCCTCGTCACGCCCGGTCGAGATGACCAGGTCGTGACCAACCATCAGCCGGCCGAGGGTGTCGCGGTCCATGCCGGCGGCATCTGCCGATGCGACCTTCCGGCCGTCGCGCAGGACCGTGACGTGGTCCGCGATGTCGAGGACCTCGTCCAGATGGTGCGAGACGATGAGCACGCTGTGTCCGGCGTCCCGCAGCCGCCGGATCGTCGCCAACAGCCGGTCCACGTCGGCCGCCGGCAGGGCGGCGGTCGGTTCGTCGAGCACCAACACCGCCCTACCCTGGTCCGGTTCGGGAAGCGCCCGCGCGATCGCGAGACCTGTGCGGTCGGCCAGCCCCAGTTCGCCCGCCGGGGCGCGGACATCGATGTCGAGCCCGACCCGCGCCACCCGCTCCTGCGCCTGCCGGCGGGCTTCCCGCCAGCGGATCCGGCCGAGGAAGCCCCGCGGGTAGGACAGTCCCAGCATGAGGTTCTCCACCGAGCTGAGGTCGAGGAGCAGCCCCAGGTCCTGGTGGACGAAACGGATTCCGGCCTCGTGCGCCGCCGCTGATCCGAATTGCAACGGCATACCGTGCACCCAGACGCCGCCGCCCGGGTCCGGCCGGTGGTAGCCCGCCACAATCTTGATCAGGGTGGACTTGCCGGAGCCGTTCTGCCCGACAAGGGCGTGCACCTTTCCCTCGGCGATGGCAAGATCGACACGGTCGAGGACCACCTGCCCGGAAAACGTCTTGGACAGGTTGCGGATGTCCAGGGCCGGCACGTTCGCCCGGTCCTCCTGCGACGCTGTCTCGACTTCGCCGTCACTCACCATTACTCAACTGACCTGACACCCCGCGCCTGCTGGGGCCGAAGAGTGCGTGAAAGAACGATGATCGCGCGCTCTTCGGCGAACCGTCTGATTTCAGCTTGCCGTGACCTCAGAGACCCCACAGCTTCTTGAACGTGTCCTTGAAGCCCGCCGGCCCGGGCCAGCCGTTCTTCTCGTCCACGATGGCCTTCGCCTGGTCGGGTGTGCTCACGAGATAGAACGGCGAGATCGCGGCCTTGCGCTCGTCCGGCAGCGACCACTGGTCGACTGCGACACGAGCCATCTGGTCCACCATCGTCCACATCGCGAGCTCCTGCGGGAGTGCGCTCCATGCCGTCGAGGTGCCGTTGATGACTTCGTTGAACTGCGGCTGCGCCCCCTGGGTACCGACCAGCTTCACCTTCCCCAACAGGCCGGCTGTCTTCAGGACGACTGGCACACCTTTCTCAAGGCCGTTGTAGGTGAAGAAGACATAGTTGACGCTGGGATTTGCCTGCAGGTAGGAGGAGACGCTCTGCGGTACGGCGCCACCGGCGAGGTCGTTGACCGTCGTCTCAAGATTGTGGATCTTGCAGCTGGGGCAGTTCTTGCCGAGCTCGGCGCTCACCCCGTCGGCCTGTGCCGTCAGAACCGGGTAGGAGGGGATCGTCACCTGCAGGATGTCGGCCTTGCCGTTCGAATCCACAGCCATGAAGTCGGCCATCGCGCCGCCGAAGGCACTGGCGGCGGTGGCGTCGTTGCAGTCCGAGAAAAGGTTGTTGCCCGGTCCCGCGGGCACGTCCGTGGTGTAGCACATGAACAGCGGGATGCCCTTGGACTTCGCCTGGTTCATCTGCTGCTTGAACAGGTTGACGGGAAAGCCGGTGGTGGCGATGTAGTCCACGCCGGCGTCGATGGCCTGTTGAATGGCCGAACCCGGATCGGTTGCGGTGGCGCTCAGCGTGGTCAGGCTCCAACCCAGGGCGCTGGTGGCGTCCTTGACGAAGCCAGCCAGGATGGCGCAGTTCGGGTCCGCGCACTGGACGAAGGCGACCTTCTTCTTCGGCGGCGCAGACTTCAGCGGCGTGGACTGAACGATGCTCGTCGGCGGCGTCAGGTACTTGGCGAGGTTCGCCTTGGCTGCTGCTAACGACGCGTCGGACGCCGGACTCGGGTTTACCGCCGCCGGCGTCGCCGAGTCCGAATCACTGCCGCACGCCGCGAGGAACAGCGCGAGGACCACGCCGACGACGAGGGGCATTACTCTTCGAGAACTGCGATGCATGTGATTACCCCGTCGGTCCTTGAAGGAAAAGGCAGGCATCCTGACACAGCGCCGGCACCGGCCGGCCACCGTCTCGGAATGCCGTCGCCGAGTGATAGAGGATCAGTTGGGAAACAGCTGGACGTGGGGAAGGACTGTCGGCGGTGTCGCACCTGGACGCCGAGTCAGAGCCGGATCAAGTGCCAGGAAAATTATTCCTCGCGATGTTCGCTGTCAAGGACATGCTCGGCGGCCCCCTTCTGGAGATCCACCGGGAACCAGACACGCCCGGCCGTCATCCAGTTGGCCGAAGTGCACGCGATCATGGTCCTTTTCGCGCGCTCGGAGGCCCCAAGAGTCGCCAGCCGCCGTGGCCACGGACGAGGTATGCCCTCCCCTCCGCCAACCGTCGGTACCGCCGGACCGGACACGCGGGCCAAGGAGATACCGGAGGGCGTCCACGCTGCCCGTATCAACCGTGGTCCACGTCACACGGAGACCATAAACGTCATGACGATTAACCGCAAGGGAGGGATGCGGGACGGTCACGCGCATCGGCCGGCACGGACGCCGGTCCTACGGGAGGATCCCCTCGCCGGTGACTCCTCATGAGGAATACGGTTCCACGAGTTCGCCCGCGGCGTCACCAACGCCCACGGCGCCGATGTGTGATCGTCGCCGTGGGTGTCGTGCAGGGCGAGCTCAGTCCACCGGATGTGTGCGGGAGTCGCTACCCACCACCAGGATCCTGCCGGGGGCACGTTCGCCGTTGGTCAACCAGTAGCCGCCGTCGCGGTGTAAGCCGACCTGCGCGGGCGGAGCGCACCTGCCATCGACCCGATGGGTGTCGAATCCGGTACTCACCCCGACGAAGGTTTCATGGCAGCTCGGGCAGTGGGCGGCGTTCAACGCCGTCCAACGGACACCGCATCGCCCACAGCTCAGCAGAATCGGTCGGTCGTATTCGACGTCCCGGCCAGCCACTGGCTCGCCCCCTCACCCATCCGACCTCGCACCCGCCACCGACCATGATGCGGTGGCTGGTGGTCGGTGGTGCGGGCAGGGGCGACCAGCCATGCGATGCCTCGCATGATAATGCGAAGCCAACCGGTCGGCCCGGTATGCGCGGGTAGCTGTCCGATCCCGTGGACCTGCCCATCGACACAACCGGATGACACAACCGGATGACACAGCCCAACGACACAGCCGGACCGGCGTGAGGTCACGCCGGTCCGGCTGTGTCGTTGCGTACGGCGACCAGCACCGCGACGCCGTCAGGGTCCGGTAGCGGGTACCTGTCCGATCCCGCCGGTCGATGTCACCCCGGGAACCCACCACCGGTCCCGGAACCGCCGCCCGTTGCGGCTCCGGATCCGGACCCGGACCCGGAGCCGGCAGCGCCGGAGAGGGCGTCCGCGGCGCTGGAGAGCGCACCGCGGGTGAGATTCAAAGCAGCATGAGCAACATCATTGGCTGTGTTCTCGCCCATGCTGCCGGGGTCGGCGCCATCGTTGCCGCCGGTGCCCGAGCCCGCGTTGGCTCCCGGGGCAGAGTTGGCTCCCGGGGCGGAGCCGAAACCTGAGCCAGGGGTGGTGCTGGCGTTGGTAGTGGTTCCACCAACGCCGGAGACGGCATTCGCGGCGCTGGACAGCGCACCGCGGGTGATGTCGACGGCTATGCGGGACACGTCACCGGCAGCACCGGCCGCCGTGGCGCCCGGGTCGCCGCCGGCGGTGAGGGAGGGGAAGGCGCTGGCCGGAGCGGCACCCAGGAGCGCGGCGAGCATCCCGGTGACGGTGACGACACCGGCACGCCGCAGGGTTCTGGCGGTCATGCTTGCCCCCAGCAGATATCCGAAGTGGACGTTTCCCTGGAAACGTAGGCCGTCGCGCGGGGTCGAGGCGTCACATACCGCGCACTGTGGTAATGGTTTCATCACAACGGACAACCCGGCGCGTAATCCATCAGATGATTCCGTGGTCAGCGCGGTTTCCCGGGCAGCGCCGTTACCCGGGCAATTCTGTTTTCCGGGCAGCGCCGTTACCCGGGCAGCGCCGTCGACGCTGCCATCAGGTCAGGCGATGCCATCAGGTCAGGCGATGCCCGCGGGGACTGGCGCGGTCGAAATGGGGGAACACCCTCGGTGCGCCACCGCGCATCACCCTCGCGTGGCCGCACCGGATGCAGGGAGGTCATGATGTCCAGAACAGCGACAGAGCATCGAGGGTACGGCGACGCCGCCGGTGCAGTGTGGGCCGTCCTCCTTGTGCTGGGCATCGCCGTGACAGCACTCGGCGTCGTGCTCGTCGCGAACCCGTCCGACTCGGCGAGCACTCTGGCGATCCTGGTCGGGTTGGCTATGGTGCTGTCCGGGATCACCGAGGTGCTCGCGGCGGGACGGGCGCCGGAACCTGCCATGGCGGCCGTGTTCGGCGTCCTGCTGGTCGTGGGCGGAATCGTGGCACTTGCCTGGCCTGCTGTGACGCTCTGGGCGCTGGCTGTGATAGTTGGGGTGTCCCTCGTAGTAGCCGGATTCATCCGGCTGATCATGGCCTCGGCCGCTCCGGCGAACGATCCTGGACGTGGGCGAGCCGCCCTGGTCGGCATTCTGTGCGTGATCGCCGGTATCGTGGCCATGTCCTGGCCGTCTGCGACCGTCTACGTCCTGGCCGTGGTCTTCGGAATCTGGGTGATCGTTCACGGGGTCACACAGATCATCCTTGCGCTGAGCCTTCGCCGGGCGCTGGCGGCCACCGCCCCCTGATGGCGGATCTCCCGCGCTGAGAACCGCCTCCACCGGCGGTCCGCACTTCGGCACAACCGGCGGCGGATGGGCGGACAGGCCACTCGGCCTTGTTCGCCATCGATCTGAGCCGCCCATCGAGCGCCATCGGCTGGAGTCCCTGCCGGGAAAGCGCCGCGTCTTGAGGCTGCGCAATCCGCTTCATAACGTCTGGCGTGGGTCGATTGACCGGGGTATTCCCGAAGACCCGTCG
>NZ_CAUVXO010000039.1:14718-15334 GCF_963555865.1 Protofrankia sp. Cr1 | reverse complement strand
ACCGAGAGGAGAACTCGCCATGGCAATCGAGAACGAAGAGTTGTTCGTGGAGAAGTAAACGGAACTGCTCCTGACCGCGTGGCGGGACGATGCCGCGCTCGGGCGTATCCTGACCAATCCCGCCGCAGCCGCCGCCGAGTTCGGCCTGCCGGTCGACGCCGGTGCGACCGTTCGCGTCGATCGTTCCCAGCCCGAGAACCTCTACACCAAGGACGAGGTGGTCCGGGACTGGACGGCCACCGCCGGTGTGCACATTCTGCACATCCCCCGAGCAGCCCCTTGCCAATATGTCCGAACTGACCGATGCCGACCTCGACGCCGTCGCCGTCGCCGCGGGTCTGGTCGTCATCGTCCTCGTTTTCTGACAATCACACCACTGTCACCTGGCCTGTTGCCGCCGTAGTCAGACAGGCCACGGTGCAGCGAGCGGAAGACGTGCCGGGCTCTCTGCAACCGGTACCCCGGCGAGCATCGGAGGATTTCATGACCGCTGCTGATTCCAGCATCGTTCATCGCGCTGGGCCGGTGGTGCCCGCACAGCCGACGGCTAGCCCGAGTCTGACGGATGTTGGTCGAAGATCCATCAGACCCGCCCTTGGGGGCATGGCCGGGCCTG
>NZ_CAUVXO010000039.1:7985-14347 GCF_963555865.1 Protofrankia sp. Cr1 | reverse complement strand
TGGGAGTCCCGGTTCGGTAGAACTGCCGAACCGGGACTCCCACAGGCCGTCGCCGCTACCAGGCGGCGGTACCGCCGTCGACGTTGAGCAGCGCGCCGGTGATGCCGCCGCCGACGTCGCTGGCGAGCAACCGGGCCATCGCCGCGACCTCCTCGACGGTGTTCAGCCGCTTGATCGCGGACTCGTTCGCGTACGTCTGGAGGAACTCCTCATAGGTGATGCCGACGCTGGCCGCGGCCACGGGCCCGGCCTCCTTCATCATGTCCGTCTCGACCGCGCCGGGGCAGATTGCGTTGCAGGTGATCCCGGTGGTGCCGTACTCGAACGCCGTCGCCTTGGTGAAGCCGTTGATCGCGTGCTTGTTGGTGATGTAGTGGCTGACGGCAGCCTTGTTGGCCTGCTTGCCCTCGACGGAGGAGATGTTGATAATCCGTCCCCAGCCGTTGGCGAGCATGGACGGCACGGCTCGCCGGGTGGCCCAGAAGACGGCGTTGATGTTCCAGTTGAGGGCGGTGCCCCACGCCTCGTCGGTCAATTCGTGGATCGGGGCGAACCCGTCGCTGCCACCGGCGTTGTTCACCAGGATGTCGACCCGGCCGTAGTTCGCGACAGCGGCGTCGATCAGCCCCTCCACGTCACTTTGGAGTCGGACGTCCCCGGGCACGAACTGCGCCCGGTCGCCGACCGCGAGCTCGTCGAGGGCCTCCTTGCCCTTGGCCTCGGAACGGCCACTGATCACGACGCTGGCGCCGTCGGCGAGGAGCACCTCCACGATCCCGCGGCCAATGCCTCGGCTGCCTCCGGTGACAACGGCGACACGTCCGTCGAGAGTCATGCGTACGACCTCCTGGTCGGAATACGGGTAGATGGAAATCGGGTGGTCGGGAAACAGGTGGTCGGGAAACAGGTGCCGGTCAGCCCGGGTCGACGAGGCCGGGCTGCGCAGTACCGGCCTCGTCGAGGAACTGGTCGATGACACGGTGGAAATGCTGGACACCGGGCTCGTTTCGGCCGAAGACGAAATCGGTGCCGTCAAGCGCGGCGAGTCCCCGCGCCACGCCGAAGCCGGTCGAATAGTCCTCGTCGCGCACGACGTCGTGGAACCAGTCGCGGGTGACGTCCGCGGCCCTGCGTTCCTCGTCGTCGGCCGGTGGGCGACGCAGCAGGATCACCTGCTGGGTACGGGACTCCTCGGGGGTGCGGCCGGGCAGCACCAGGGACACCGAGACCGACTGGCGCCACCCCCCGGAAACAGCCAACCCGGGAAACAGCCAGAAGATCGCACCGACGCAGGTCGCCGGGTCCCACGTCTGGGGTGGCGCTGCGGCCGCCTCGGCAATGGTCCGCAGCGCGAACGCGTTGCGCTGGTGCGGACCCCAGCTGTCGAACGCGGCCATATTCGACAGGTTGGTCGTGTAGACCGTCGTCGGGTGCAGCGAGGCGAAGTGGTATCCCTCGAGGTACCCGTCAACCGTGATCTTCCAGTTCGGCCCGGGTAGCACCCGCGTGGAGTGGTGATGACACCCGGCGAGCCCCAGCCCTTCGAGCAGTGGCTCAAGATCGCCGAGCCAGTTGTCGAGGTCGAGCGGACGGCCCGGGGTGAGCCCGACGAAGATGATGCCGGCCCGCTCCTGCGCGGGCAGCGACACCAGCCCGCTACGCTCGCGGTCGACGGGCCCGAAGGTCTTCTCACCGCCGATGCCGACGAGGCAGCCCGCCATGTCATAGGACCAGGCATGGTACGGACACGTGATCCGTTTCGCCCGGTTCGTCCGGCCGACGCCCTCCGCGACCAGTTCGGAGCCCCGGTGGCGGCAGGCGTTCACGCTGGCGTGCACGACACCGGCGGCGTCCCGGGTGATGAGCACCGGGGTGTCGAGGACCTGTATGGCCTTGTAGGAACCCGGCTCGGGCAGCTCACAGGACAGCGCCAGCGGCAACGGGACCCGCCGGTGGATGGCGTCGATCTCATCACGCCAGCGCTGTGGGTCGGAGTAGTTGCGGACGGGCTCACGCCACTGCGCCGGCGCCTGCTCCGTTGTCTGCTCCCGATAGAGACCGACCAGCCGCTCCATCACCGAGCGTGCGTCCCGGCCCACGACGGTGTCAGCGCTGCTGTCCAACGCGGGGGTGTAGACGGGCGCAGAGCCGTCGACGTCCGCTGAAGCGCCGGCGGGGACGGAAGCGGCGAGCGGAGTCGTGTCAATGGTGGTCATCGGACCACCCCTTCCACCGTAAAGATCATTTTTGCCGACACGGCCGAAGCCCCTTCCGTCACGATCCGGGTGCCTATGACCCGCATCACATCGTCTTAACTAGAGGATGTCAACAGTTACTTTGCTCGGGACCGGCGGCGCTCCCCGACGGCGAGCCCGCCAGCCCTCGGTCACCTCGGTCACCTCGGTTGCCCGGGGAGCGGTGCTGCTCGGGCCGGCCACGGCTTCCGGCACGGCCGCAACGGTCCGGACCTGCACGTCCGCACTGAAGTAGTTACTGTAGTCACCGTCTATATAGTGAACGACAGCGAGGAAGCCTGAGCCACGACGGTCCCCGGGTACAGCTGCGACGGCGATCACAGCACGGCCGCACCCGCCTGTTTCTTGACTCGGATTCCCAAAAGACGCAGCATGACCGGAATCACACACCGATGGTCGGACCAGGGCCTACCCGGCGCTTCCAGGCCGTCAGGAAGCATCACGACAGCTCATGACATGACAGATCATGAGACGACACGCCATCGGGCACGATTCACGGCCTGACGAGGAAAGGCAACACCGATGACGCAGTTAGCGACCGGAACAGACCCGCACTCGCTCGACGAAGCGACCCGCGCCGCACTGACCGACCTCGTCATTCGAGGCATGCGGCGTGGCCCGGCCCCGGAACTGGACCGCCTGGTGCATGCCGGGCTGGCATTGGCCAAGGGCCCGGTGACGATGCCCACCGTCGACGCCAGGAAGCTTGTCGGCGGCTGGTCCCGGCTGCCGGCCGGTTCCCGGGCCGAGGAGCAGGTCACCGTCCTTTACCATGCGTTCCTGCCTGTCAACCGTAGGTTGCGGGAGCTGTGCACGGCGTGGCAGTGCCGGCCGGACGGGTCGGCCAACGACCATGGCGACGCCACCTATGACGCGACCGTACGCGATCAGTTCGACGATGTGCACGCATCGATCGCACGGATCATCCGCCGGCTCGCCGACCCGGTCCCCGGGCTCGGCCACTACCGTGACGACCTGGGCGCCGCGCTCGACGCGTTCGACGCCGGTGACGCCTCCGCCCTGACCTCACCGCTGAGCGACTCCTACCACACGGTGTGGATGCGCCTGCACCAGGAGCTGCTACTGCTACTCGGTGTAAGTCGGGCCGAGGACGAGGCGCTGGAGGAACGGCTGGTCGCGGGGTCCGCCGGGTGAACGCTGCGTCGTCCCCCTCCCCCGGCGCGCACCTCGTCCCATACGGCCACGGGCACGCCCGTGGTCTGGACGCCGCCGAGCTCGGCGTCCACGGAATGGAGATGGACAGCCTCGTGCGGCTGGGGCTGCCGACCGTCCCGGGTCTCACGATCCCGGCGTCACATGCCGGCGACCTCACCGAGGTGACTGTCGCCCGCGGCGCGGTCGATCTGCTGTCCGCGCTGGCCGGCCGGCGCGTCGGGCAGGCCGACCGCCCGATGCTGCTGCGGCTCGTCGCAAGCGCCCCGGTGCCGGCGGCGGGCCTGCCACCGATGGTCGCGGGACTCGGGCTCTCGCCGGCGACGGCCCCGGCGCTGTGCGCCGCGATCGGCCGTGCGGACACACTGTACGAAACCTGGTCGGCGACGGTACGGACCATCGCCGAAGGTGCCCTCGGCGTCCCCGCCGACGACCTCGACGACCTCGTCCTGGACAACCCCGACCCGGCCAAACAGGTACCCGCGCTGCTCGACATGTGTGAGCGGCTGGGCAACCGGCCCTATCCGCACGACCCGGCCGAGCAGGTCGCGCTCGCCGCCACCGCGACGCTGGCCCGGTGGAACTCCCCGCGCGGACGACGTGCCCGCACGGCGCAGTCACTGCCGGCCGACACCCCGATCGCCCTCCATCTGCAGGCGCTGCTCATCGGACCGTGGGCACGTTCGGGCCACGGCAGCGCGGCCAGCCGCGACCCTGACACCGGCGCGTTCGCACCGAGCGGGGTGTTCCACCGCGGCGTACGCCGCAGCGAACCGCCGAGCGGACCGGGCGAGCCGCTGGCGCAGCTGCCCGGTGGCGCCGATCTCCTGCGCGAAGCGCTGGCCACCCTCGAACACCACTTCCGCACCGTCGCACAGGTTGGGTTCGAGCTGAAAGACGGCGAGCTCGCGCTGCTCAGTGCCGCGCCACTGAGCCATCCCAGCCCCCAGGCGACGGTGCGGCTCGCGGTGGACCTGGTCCAGGCGGGCACCCTGGAAAAGGCCACCGCGGTGCGCTGCGTGCGGCCCGAACAGGTACAGGCGCTGCTGCACCCCCAGTTGCGGCTACGCGGCGGCGAACCGCTGCTGGTACGCGGGCTCGCCGCCTCCCCCGGCGCGGCCAGCGGCCGGATCTCGCTGTCCAGCCTCGACGCCCTCGACCGGGCCGCGGACGGTGTACCCACCATCCTGGTGATGACCGAGACGACACCCGCGGACGTGCCAGGTCTGCTGGCCGCCGCCGCCGTCGTCACGACGGGCGGGGGGCTCGCCTCACACGCGGCCGTGGTCGCCCGCGGCGCCGGTCGGCCCGCGGTGTGTGGCGCGTCGAGCCTGCGGGTCGATCCCGCCACGAGCCGGGTCAGTGTGGATGGGCGGGAGCTACGCGAAGGCGACGTCATCTCCGTTGACGGACGCACCGGCGACGTCTACGTCGGCGCGGTCGAGGTTCGCCCGGCAGCCCCCTCCGCCGAGCTCGACGTCCTGCTCGGCTGGGCCGACGACCACCGCCGGCTCGGGGTGCGGGCCAACGCCGACACCGCGGCTGACGCGGCGAGCGCCGTGCGGCTGGGCGCCGAGGGCATCGGGTTGTGCCGGACCGAACACCAGTTTCTCGGCGCCCGACTGCCGCTGGTCCGCCGGGTGATCCTTGCCGAGGATGCCGAGGACGAACGCAAGGCGCTCGCGGCCCTGGCCGACGCTCAGCGCGAGGACTTCCGCGACCTGCTGCGCGCGGTGGGGGATCGTCCGGTGACGGTGCGTCTCCTGGACGCACCGATGCACGAGTTCCTTCCCCACGACGGTGACTATGACGACGACCGGCAGGCCGCCCGCGCCGGGCAGCTGCGCGAGGCCAATCCCATGCTTGGCGTGCGCGGTGTACGGCTCGCCCTCCTGCACCCCGGGCTCTACCCGGCTCAGGTCGACGCCCTGTTCTCCGCCTGGATCGACGTCGCCGCCGAAGGCGTCCGCCCGATCCTTGAGGTGATGATCCCGCTCGTCTCGATACCGCGGGAACTGGCCCTGGCCGCCGCCGCGGTCTCAGACGTCGCCACCGAGGTCGCCCGGCGCAGCGGTGTCACCGTCGCGTACCGCATCGGCACGATGGTGGAGACGCCGCGGGCCGCGCTGCTGGCCGGTCAGCTGGCGGTGCACGCGGAGTTCCTGTCCTTCGGTACCAACGACCTCACCCAGCTCACCTACGGCTTCTCCCGGGACGACGTCGAGAGCCGGTTGCTGTCCGACTACCTGGAACGCGGCCTGCTACCGGCAAGCCCGTTCGCCGAGCTCGACCCCGACGGCGTAGGCGAACTGCTCGCCCTCGCCACCCGGCGGGCCCGGGCGGTCCGGCCCGACATCAAAATCGGAATATGCGGGGAGCATGGTGGCGACCCGGCATCGATCGCCACCCTTGAGCCGCTGGGGCTCGACTACGTTTCGTGCTCGCCGCAACGGGTGCCCGTCGCCCGGCTCGCCGCCGCTCAGGCCGCACAGGCCGCACAGGCCGCACAGGCCGCACAGGCCGCACAGGCCGTCACGATCAGTCCGGAGCGCACCCCATGACCGTCGACACCCGCGCAACCACGGCCGGGGCCCCGGCCCCGGCCACCGAACCGGCCACCGGTTCTGACGACCGGCGCGAGGAGCTCGCAAGCCTGCGGGACACCGTCGCGCAGGCCTGCCTGGAACTCGGGGGTCCGGCCCTGGCTCGCGGCCTGGGGGACGACGGGCCGGGCTTCGACGAACACGCCTGGGAGATCCTGGGCCGCGAGATCGGCCTGGCCTGTCTGGGTCTGCCGGCGGAGGCCGGCGGCGCGGGCGACCTCGCCGAGCTCGTCACCGTCGCCGAGGTGCTGGGCGCTCACCTCCTACCCGTCCCCTTCCTGTCCTCGACGGTGCTGGCCGGCCAGGTGCTGGCCGGCACCCTCCAGGCCGG
>NZ_CAUVXO010000039.1:6866-7526 GCF_963555865.1 Protofrankia sp. Cr1 | reverse complement strand
CCAGGCCGGGACAGGCGGATCCGCCGCGGCCAGCGCACTCGCGCGGGTCGCGGCCGGGGATGTGGCCGCGCTCGCCGTCACCGACGCCGACGGGCGCTGGCGTCCCGACCGCCTCCAGGTGACGTTTCAGAAGGGGAGCGGGGCCGGCACGTCCGCGCGGGTGACCCTCGACGGGGTCGCGCCCTTCGTCCTGGACGCCCCCGGCGCTCGCAGCCTCGTCGTCGCGGCCGTGCCGCAGCCAGGCGGCGGGCCCGATCTCTTCCTCGTCGACACCGACGAGCCCGGGGCGGACGTCACCCGCCTGGACACCCTCGACCTCACCCGGGCCCAAGCCCAGATCACCTTCACCGGGGCGGTCGCGACCCGGCTCACCCACGGCGCAACCGCGGCTGCAACAGTCGGCCCCGCGCTCGACACCGCAGGTGTGGTGCTCGCCGCCGAGCAACTCGGTGGCGCGCAGGCGTGCCTGGACATGACCGTCGCCTATGTGAAGGAGCGCCGGCAGTTCGGCCGTCCCATCGGCGGGTTCCAGGCCGTCAAGCATCTGTGCGCGGACCTGCTCGTGCTTGTGGAGATGTCGCGCTCGGCCGTGGACCGCGCGCTGCTCGCCGCGGGTACACCCGCGTTCACCGAGGCGGCGGCGGTGGCCCAGGCCTGGTG
>NZ_CAUVXO010000039.1:5655-6156 GCF_963555865.1 Protofrankia sp. Cr1 | reverse complement strand
CTCGGACGCCTTCCGCAGGGTCAGCGCGGAAACCGTCCAGCTGCACGGCGGAATCGGCTTCACCTGGGAACACGACGCCCATCTGTACTTCCGCCGCGCCCGCGCCGACGCCGTGCTACTCGGCGGCGCAGCCCACCACCGTGAACAGATCGCCGCCGTCCTGGGCTGGTAACCGCCCGTCACCGCCACGGACCGGGCAGGACAGGACAGGGAACCGGACCGGGACAGGGAACCGGACCGGGACAGGGAACCGGACCGGGACGAGTGGATGGTTGACATACATTTTCCGCCCGAAAACCGGCGCCTCCTGACGTCTTCCTTCCACTCGTCGCACCGAAGGCAATGGTGCAGCTGCCGTCCCCGACCGGTAGGCGTCCGTCAGCAGTCAGCAGTCAGCAATCCGTGGGCTACCCCAGCTACCCCAGCTAATCCAGCTAATCCAGGCAGACACCACGGTCGATCACGACATGCTGTCCGGTCGTCACGCTGTTGACGATCGCA
>NZ_CAUVXO010000039.1:3097-5460 GCF_963555865.1 Protofrankia sp. Cr1 | reverse complement strand
CGGTCGACGATGGTCAGGCGGACCACATACCCGCACGGGGCGAGGCTGGACAGGTCCAGCGTGAACGGTGCCCCGGTGAACGGCGTCTGGGTGCCGGTCGTGATGCCGACCGTGAGCGGGGTCGGCGGGATCGACCCACCCGGGCCGCCCAGCACCGAGATCGACCAGGCTTCGAAGTGCCGGTCCCGGGCGACGAACCGGCCGCCCAGCGGTCCGCGCGGCAGCCGGCAGGCGCCCGCGGTGAACAGCTCCAGGTCGCCCGCGTTCACGGTGTCGGTGGCCAGCGCGACGCCGTTAACGGTGTTGTCCAACTGCACCCGAGCGGTGTCGACGACGTTTCCGGGAGTATCGAGCTCCAGGGTGAAGTCCCACCGGTCGTCACCACCGGGTGCGGACACGCCCAGCACCCCGGTCGTGTTGACCACCCATGACGGCCACGGCACCCAACCGTTGACCGGGTCTGGTGTCACAATCCCATGCGCGCCGTTACCGTCTACCACGGAGAACGGCGTCGTCAGCAGGATGCTGCCGCCGCTGTCCACATTGGTTGCGCGGATGCGGTACTGATGACCCACCAGCGCCGGGTCCGGCGGCCCGTGCAACTCGACCCGGCCGGCGAACGGGCAGTCCGACGGCAGCAGCACGGTCGACGTCCCGAGCACGGCTCCCGGCACGGTCAGGCCACTGACCAGGTCGACATCACTCGCGGCAACCCCACCCACGATCGTGAAGCGCGCCGTGCCGTCGTAGGGCCGGCCGGGCTCGACCTGCACATGCCGGTCGATCCGGTTACCCCATACAGGCACGGCGTCGGGATCCGTCGTGGACGGCGCGGTCGCCCACGACAGCACCGCGCGCACCCGTCCGATCATGGGATGGGTACAGTCGCGCCGCAGCGCTCCCAGGTCCACGGGCAGGATGGCCGCATAGCACAGGCCGTCCCTGACATCGGGATAGTCGTGAACGTTGACCGCAACCGTTCCCAGATAGGTGAAGCCGCAATCCGCACCCCACTGCGCCCAGAACGCGACGTACTCCTGGCTGCCGGCTCTGCATGGCGGGCCGGAGTAACCGGCGGACTTGTTGACCCGCAAGGATGCGACCAGGGCCGAGCACCCGCTGTCGAGGCCGAGGCACTCCAGCTGCTCGTAGGTGGTGTTGCCGGAGACGTCATCGACCGTCTTCAGCACGGCGGCGAGGTCGACACCGGCCGCTTTCGCGACGACCGCCGAGCCCGCCAGGGTGCCCGGATCGGCCAACGGTGCAGACGCCGTCGCCGCCAACGCCGGGAAGGCGAAGCGGTGCGGCGGTACGTCGTCGGGTTGGTAACTCCGGGCGAGCAGCTCCAGTCCGAGTGGTTGCTGCGGCTCGGGGTCGGGGCCGGGTACCGGGGGTTGCTCGACGACGTGGCGCGGAAGCTGGGTGACCAGGTCGGCGGGCAGGTGCTCAACGATGTCGCCGAACACGAACCGGCGTGGCGAGATCTGGACCCGGCACTCGTGGACGTCGCCCCAGATCGGCTGCCAGTCCGGCTGCCCCGGGGGTGGGGGCAGCTCCCACGACAGGATCGCCCGCACCAGCGGCAGCACCGGACGTCCGCACCAGTCGCGGGACGGGGTGTGGGCGACGCCGCAGGTATAGCTGAGCGGGTGGGTGGGCTCGCGCTGGCAGTCCCGCCCGACGGGGATGTCGTGGACGTTGACGGCAGCCATCCCCGCGTCCGACCAGCCGCTGCCGTAGTCGATGTAGAACCGTACGTACTCGAAGGATCCGGCGGTGCACAGCCCGCCGCGGTAGCCCGATGCCCGTTTGACCAGCAGGGTCGCCTCGATGCGGTCGCGACGCTGCTGGTAGGCCACACAGGAAAGCCCCTCGAAGGCCGTGTCGCCCTTCTTCTGCTCGACGGCCTCGAAGCCGAGGTCGGGCGCGGACCCGAAATAGTTCGGGTTCGCTGCGAGCAGCCAGCGGAAATTGTGCCTTTCACGTGGTACCGGTAATGCGACGACGGTGGATTCACTCGACTCGGTTGCTGGCATGTCAGTCCTCCTGCTCGATACACGGATGACCAGCTGGCGAACCGGTGACGGTATATCTGGCGGGACTTGGGATGTCGTTCCGTTCCGTCCCGGCAGGTGTTTCGTGGAACTATTCGAATGAAGGCCAGGAGAATACGATGAAACGGTTCGCGAGACTGGTCAGCCAGGTGACGGACAGCACGCTATAACCTACCGGACAGAATGCACCAGCCCTGGTTTCTGTCTCCTGCCCGACCCGGGGAAAACACCGGGTCACCGTCCCTGGAGAAAACTCCCACCGAGCGAATCCCCGTGAAACCCCGGTGGAATCCCCGGGTCGCGGGAACC
>NZ_CAUVXO010000039.1:0-2518 GCF_963555865.1 Protofrankia sp. Cr1 | reverse complement strand
TGCCAACCGGAGAATGCCCACCAAGCCCCCGCCGGACGCTGCGCGCACGAGCGCACCATGGGAGTGGATCAACGATGGCCAGCCCGCACACCGACAGGACCGCCCGGCAGGCCGAACGACTCGCGCAGGCCCGGCGGCTCGCCGAGCAGGCAAAACAGGACCACACGACCGCGTGGTACGTCCCGTTCGCGGCCACTGCGCTCGGCGCCGGCGCGTCGTTCGACGCGTTCGGCCACGCCGTCGGCTTTCTTTACGCCCTCGGCCTCGCGATCGCCTTCGTCGTGCTCACCTGGGGCACGGTTCGGCTCATGCCATCGCTGGCCGCCGAACTGGCCACCGATCGCCAGGGCGCCGATCGGCCGAGCACCGATCGGCCGAGCACCGATCGGCCGAGCGGACCCAGGACGGTGCTGACGCTCATCAGCACGCCGGTCACGACAAGCGGCTTTCTCGTGGTCGCCGCGGCGGTTCCGGTCACCATCGGGCTGATCAAGACCGTCGGTTTCTACGTGCTGGCGGGAACGATGATCGTCTTCGTCGTGATGGGCATCGCGCTCCTGGTCGCATGGATGCTCGACCAGCGGTAGGCCGCCGGCGCCGTCCCTACACCCCGCCGTCCCTACCTGCCTCCGTCAGCATGTGCCAGCAGGATGTACGCGCCATACCAGCCTCGCCCGGCAGTATCTGGCGTATGACGTTCGCCATCCATGCCGAAAAGATCACCAAGCGCTTTGGTGACACCCACGCGTTAGCCGGCATCGATCTGGCGGCGCGTGAGGGCACCGTGCTCGGCGTGCTGGGCCCCAACGGTGCCGGGAAGACCACCGCCGTGCGCATCCTCGCCACCCTGCTGCGCGCCGACTCCGGGCACGCCACAGTGGCCGGCTTCGACGTCGCGCGCAACCCGCAGCAGGTCCGTATGCACATCGGCCTGACCGGCCAGTACGCCTCCGTCGACGAGGACCTGACCGGCGTCGAGAACCTCGTCATGATCGGCCAGCTGCTCGACCTGCCCGCAGCGCAGGCCCGGCGGCGGGCAGGCGAGCTGCTGGAGTGGTTCGACCTGGTCGAGGCCGGCGGCCGGTTGGCCAAGACCTACTCCGGCGGCATGCGGCGCCGGCTCGACCTCGCCGCGTCGCTCGTCGGCCGACCAGCAGTGATCTTCCTGGATGAGCCGACCACCGGCCTGGACCCGGTGAAACGGGAGGAGATGTGGGACGTCGTGCGCAGCCTCGTCCACGACGGCTCGACGGTGCTGCTGACCACCCAGTACCTACAGGAGGCCGACGCGCTCGCCGATGAGATCACCGTCATCGACCACGGCCGGGTGATCGCCCACGACACCCCCGACGGCCTCAAACGCGTACTCGGCGGCCAGCGCCTGAGCGTCCGCCCGGCCGACCCGGCCCAGCGCGACGCGTTGAGCCGGCTGCTCGCAGACATCGCGGGGTCAGCGCCGCAGCCCGACGGGCGCGATGGCCTGACCGTCGCCGTCGACAGCGACGAGGTGCTGCCGGAGGCGATCGCCCGACTGCAGCTGGCCGGCATCCGCGTCACCGAGCTGTCTCTGCACCTGCCGAGCCTGGACGAGGTGTTCTTCACCCTCACCGGCAACCGCACCGGCAGCCGCACCGACGACCGCACCACGTCCGAACAGGAGTCGGCCGCATGACAGTCATGACCACCGAGCCACGGCGGCGGCCACCCGCGCCACCGACACCCGGGCCCGTAGCCGCCCAGCCCCGGCAACGTGCGCTGCGCCATGCCCTGGTGCTCGCGCGCCGGAATCTGATCAAGACCATGCGGACACCTGAACAGCTCGTCGACGTGACACTGCAACCCGTGATCTTCCTGTTGCTGTTCGTCTACATCTTCGGTGGCGCGATCGGCGGCGGGTCCCAGCACGACTACCTTGAGTTCCTGCTGCCGGGGATGCTCGGCCAGTCCATCGCCATGGGCAGCATCGCGCTGGGGCAGAACCTCAACGCCGACATCGAGAAGGGGGTGTTCGACCGGTTCCGGGCACTGCCCATCACCCGGTCGGCTCCGCTGGTCGGCGCGGTCCTCGCCGATGTCGTGCGCTATCTGCTGTTGTGTGTCATTCTTCTGGGCTTCGGGTACCTCATCGGCTTCCGTATCGCCACCGACCCGCTGTCACTGGTGGCCGCGCTGGGGCTGTCGATCGCGTTCGCCCTGTGCTTCTGCTGGATCTCGGTGTGGGTCGGCATGGTGGCGCGCACTCCCGGTACGGTGCAGGGGATCATGTTCATGCTGGTGCTGCCGCTGTCGTTCGGCAGCAACACTTTCGTCCGGGTCTCGACGATGCCCGGCTGGCTGCAGGCGCCGGTCAAGGTGAACCCGATCTCGCACCTGGTCGCCGCGGTGCGCGGCCTGATGCTGGGCGGACCGGTCGCCTCGGACCTGGTGTGGACGCTGGGCTGGATGGCGGCATTGCTGGCGGTGTTCGTGCCGCTCGCGCTGCGGGCCTACAACCGCCGCGCCTGACGACCCCAGCGCC
>NZ_CAUVXO010000038.1:15701-23909 GCF_963555865.1 Protofrankia sp. Cr1 | reverse complement strand
CCGCCCGACCCGCAACCGCGTCGTATCGCGTCCGCCCGGACCTCGTCGCACCGATGAGGTCCGGGCAGCGGGCCACGCACTCCTACTTCGTGGTCTTCGGGGTGTTAGCTGCGTTGGCGGAATCCGTCGACAGGGCCGCGATGAAAGCCTCCTGAGGGACCTCGACGCGACCGATGGTCTTCATCTTCTTCTTGCCCTCCTTCTGCTTCTCCAGCAGCTTGCGCTTACGCGTGATGTCGCCGCCGTAGCACTTCGCCAGCACGTCCTTGCGAATCGCGCGGATGTTCTCCCTGGCGATGATCCGACTTCCGATCGCCGCTTGGATCGGCACCTCGAACTGCTGGCGTGGGATCAGCTCCCGGAGCCGGGAGGTCATGGCCACGCCGTAGCCGTACGCCTTGTCCCTGTGTACGATCGCGGAGAACGCGTCGACGGCCTCGCCTTGGAGGAGGATGTCGACCTTCACCAGGTCGGATGCCTGTTCGCCGGCGGGTTCGTAATCAAGGCTGGCATAACCACGGGTACGGGATTTCAGCGCGTCGAAGAAGTCAAAAATGATCTCACCGAGTGGCAGTGTGTATTTGAGCTCCACCCGGTCGGTGGACAGGTAGTCCATCCCGCGCAACGTGCCGCGGCGCCCCTGACACAGCTCCATCACCTGGCCCACGAAGTCCGACGGCAGCAGCACCATCGCCTCCACGACCGGCTCATAGACCTCGTTGATCTTTCCTGCCGGCCAGTCGCTCGGATTCGTGACCACAGCCTCGCTGCCATCCTCCATGACCACCCGGTAGACCACGTTCGGCGCGGTCGAAATGAGCGTGAGGCCGAACTCCCGCTCGAGGCGTTCCCGGACGATCTCCAGATGGAGAAGCCCCAGAAAGCCGCAGCGGAACCCGAACCCCAACGCCGCGGACGTCTCCGGCTCGTAGGTCAGCGCGGCGTCGTTGAGCTGCAGTTTGTCCAGAGCCTCGCGCAATGCCGGATACTCACTGCCGTCAAGCGGATACAAACCGCTGTAGACCATCGGGCGTGGATCACGGTAGCCACCCAGCGCCTGCCCGGCCGGCCGATTCGCCGATGTCACGGTGTCCCCGACGCGGGCCTGTCGAACGTCCTTGACACCCGGGATGAGGTAACCGACCTCCCCCGCGGAGAGTCCGTCGCGTGGAATCGGGTCCGGCGAGATCACCCCGACCTCGAGGGTCTCATGGCTGGCCCGCGTCGACATCATCAGACAACGGTCCCGGGTGGTCAGGCGACCGTCGACCACCCGCACATAGGTGATCACGCCCCGATAGCTGTCGTAGACACTGTCGAAGATCATGGCCCGAGCCGGAGCGTCCGGGTCGCCCATGGGCGCGGGGATCCGGCGGACGATCTCATTGAGCAACTCGGGCACGCCCTGCCCGGTCTTACCCGATACCCGCAGGACATCATCAGGATCACAGCCGATGATCTGTGCAAGTTCGGCCGCGTACTTCTCGGGCTGCGCGGCCGGAAGATCAATCTTGTTGAGCACGGGGATGATCTGAAGGTCGTTCTCGAGCGCCAGGTAAAGGTTCGCCAAGGTCTGCGCCTCGATGCCCTGGGCCGCGTCGACCAGCAGCACCGCGCCCTCGCATGCCGCCAGCGAGCGGCTCACCTCATAGGTGAAGTCGACGTGACCAGGAGTGTCGATCAGATGCAGGATGTAGTCACGACCGTCATCGGCCTGCCACGGCAGCCGGACGCTCTGTGCCTTGATCGTGATCCCGCGCTCGCGCTCGATATCCATTTTATCCAGATACTGAGCACGCATGTTGCGGGCCTCGACCACGCCGGTCACACCAAGCATCCGGTCAGCGAGGGTTGACTTGCCGTGGTCGATGTGGGCGATGATGCAGAAGTTGCGGATCGACGCCTGGTCAACCGAAGCCTGGCTGACACGGCGAGGGTCGGAAGCTGCGGGCACGCGGGAGTCTTCTCGTTTCGTCGGGATGGACCTGCGCATCGTGGGACTGCACCCACTGTGGGACTGCACAGACCGTGGGTCCATCCCCATCGTGCCAGGCTCATCGTGCCCGCACTCAGCGGTCGCCGTCGTGCTGGGCCGGCAGGCGCACGCGCCGGCACTGCGCACGCGCCGGGATTCGGGGGGCGCCGGGATTCGGGGGCGGTCGAGCGGAGCCCGTGCCCGCCCGCGAGTGGTTCGTTGAAACCTTGATAGGGTTACCGATGTTTCCCCGGTGGCTTGGCTCCCGGGGGGATGGACGCACACCACCCGGCGGTGGTGAACCGACACCGGTGCCCGACCGCCGTCCATGCCGATTCGACGACCAGGGGTTCTTTCGCGTGGCCAACATCAAGTCGCAGATCAAGCGCAACCTCACGAACGAGAAGCGACGGCTGCGCAACAAGGCCGTCAAATCCGAGCTGAAGACGGTCGTCCGTCGCTTCCGCGCAGCCGCGGACGCAGGCGACCCGGACCGTGCCGGCCTTGAGCTGCGCATCGCGTCACGCAAGCTTGACAAGGCTGTCAGCAAGGGTGTTATCCATGCCAATCAGGCTGCCAACAAGAAGTCGGCGATGGCCGCGCGGCACGCATCCCTGACCGACGCCTGAGCGATCATCCACCCGCTTGCCAGTTCGGCCAGGGCCATGATGATCATGGATAGGACGCCGCAGGCTCCGAGCAACCCACGCAACCGGTCCGGTTGACCCGCGACCCGGCGCCTCGTCGTCAGGTGCCACGGTGCCACGGTGCCCGGAGTTACCGGCGGCTTCCCGTCGCGCGACCACGAGCCGCCACGATCTCTGCGACCAGGCGTTCCAGTCCGTAAGCCGGATCAACAGCGCCGCCCTTGACAGCCGCATCCGCAGCGCCGGCGGCACGCATCGCCCGCGCCAGCCCCGCATCACTCCACGCCTGGGCCGCCCGTTGGGAGCGCTCGACCTTCCAGTCGGGCATCCCAAGGGCGCGGGCCACCTCCCAGGCGGAGCCACCGGCGGCGGCGGAAACCCGAGCAAGATCCCGTAGCCCCGTGGTGACGGCGCTTACCACCAGTACCGGGGGAACCCCGCTGCCCAGCGTCTGGCGAAGCGCGGTCAGAGCCTGCGCCAGGTCTCCGGCGATCGCCGCGTCCGCCACCGTGAAACCGGTTGCCTCTGCTCGGCCTCGGTGATAGAGGGCTACCACCGCCTCATTGACCAGCCCACCTGAATCCGTAACCAATTGATCACATACGGCCGCGAGTTCGCGCAGATCACCACCAACAGCGTCCACCAGAGCCTTCACCGCGCCCGAGCCGATCTGGCCGCCGAGCCGACGGATCTCGGCCGCGACGAAGTCATGCCGGTCGCGCGGACGGGTGATACGCGCTGCCGGAATCACCCGCCCGCCGGCCGTCTTCACCGCATCCGCCAGCTTGCGGTTGCGCACGGCACCGCTGTGCACGACGACAAGGACCACGTCGTCCAGCGGTCGGGCCAGGTAGGCGAGCAGCGCGTCCCGAAGATCGTCCGCCAGCTCCTGCGCACCGCGGACCACGACGATGCGCAGCCCACCGAACATCGATGAGCTGGACAGGTCAACCACATCGCTGTCGGTCAACTCGCCGGGTGCCCGGTCGACAATCTCCACCTGGGCATCGTGGACCCGAGCCGCGTCCACGACGTCGCGGATCCCCCGGGCGACCAACAGCTCCTCGTCCCCGGCGATGAGGACCAGCCGCGGCAGGGCGGACGTTGACGACACGCTGGGGAGCATGTCATGCGCGCGGTCCGCGGCCCGCGACGCCCTTGTCAAGGGCACCCGACGCGCAGACGGCCCATCATCCCGTGGATGGTCATGATCCGGCTGGCCGAACCATGACGATCAGCTCAACGGTCACCGCTCCGATCGCTGCCGCAGCAAGAAGGCTGCGTCCGCGGCGCCGGCGGACCGCACCGAGCGTCGCCGTGGTGACGGCGACCAGGGCCAGGGCTCCGAGTGGACCGGTCGGCCAACCGATCTGTGCTCCCGGTGCCCGCGCGGCGATGTCGGCAATCATGATCAGCCATTCGCATGGCACGCCGGCGAGGGCGGCCAACAGCCGGGCCAGCGGCATACAGCACACTGCGGCCATCGTGGCGAGCACCCCAAGGATCGTTGCCGGGGCCACCGCGCAGTCGGCGAGCATGTTGGCCGGGATGGCGACGAGGCTGACGCCGCCGCCGATCGCGGCCAGCACCGGCGAGCAGGCGACATGTGCCGCCATGGCGACCGCGAGCAGCTCCGCCAACCACGTGGGCAACCGTCGTGACAGCGCATCCCGCCAGCCTGGAGCCAGGATCACCAGGCCTGCGGTCGCGAACACCGAAAGAGTGAAACCAACCGAGCGGGCGAGATCGGGACTGACGAGGACCAGCATGAGCACCGTGGCGCAGAGCGCGGGTATGGCCCCCCGTTGCCGCCCACCACCCGTCGCGACAATCCCGATCAACCCCATCACACCGGCCCGCAGGACGCTGGGAGACGGTCGGGCCAGTACGACGAAGCAGAGTAGGGCCAGTGCGACCCAGCCAGCCCGCAGCCACGGACCACACCGACTTCGCCGGACGAGGATCGTCGCTGCGGCGATGACGATCGCGCAGTTCGCCCCGGACACAGCCACCAAATGTGACATTCCGGCGACCCGGAAGTTGTTTTTGACGTCCTCGGCGAGATTGCCCGTGTCGCCCACCACCAGGCCCGGCAGCAGCCCTCGGCGCGGGCCGTCCAACCCCGACACCGCGTCGCGAAGCCCCTGGCGCAGATGGGCTGCCGCTGCCTGCACCATCGACGGCCCGCCGACCACCACCGGCGGGCCCCGGACGAAGATGACCGCCGCAACAGTGTCAGCCGCGCGTGGGGGCGCCAACGTGCCGTCGGCACGGACCCGCTGACTCGGTAACAGGCCCGCCCAACCGCTCGCGGTCGCCAGGACGAGCATCGGCTGGCGCAGCCGAAGATCACGCCCGGCCGCGGTGAGGCGCTCGACCCGCAGCGGGACGATGACCAGCTGAGTGTTGGCACCAGGGCTCACCCGCGGATCACCGGTGAGCGTCCCTTCGATGGTGGCGGCCGCTCGCATCCCATCAAGATCGGCAAGTGGACCGTGTACGCGACCACGGGCCGCGATACCCGCGGCGAGGACCCCAGCGGCGAGGCAGGCCAGCACAGCGAGCCCTGTTGCCGCGGGCCGCCAGATGTGTGTTCGCCGCACCAGGAGGACCGCACACACCAGTGTCGCGCCGAGGACGAGGGCGGCGATCAACAGCACGGCCGGGGCCGGCTCGGTCAGGCCCGCGCCTGCCGCGCCGCCCCAGGCCGCGAGCGCCGGCCCGACAAGCCGCAGGTCGGCGGGTCGATCGGGCCGATCACCCGCCATCAGACGGTGATGAGTGGCAGCAGATCGGCGAGTCGCCGGTCACCGACGCCGGTCACATCCCCCAGCTGGTGGGGCGAGGTGAAGGTGCCATGGGCCTTGCGCCACTCGACGATCCGCTGGGCAAGCACCGGCCCCACCCCGGGCAACCCGTCGAGAGCGTCGACCGTGGCGGTATTGAGGTTCAGCGGTGTTTCCGGCGTGATCGCCGACGATCCCGTGCCCCCACCGGTGCCACCGCCGGTCCCGGCACCGGCCGGCGCGGGAGGAGCCGGGCCGGGACGGCCGTCCACCATGATCTGTTCGCCGTCCACCAGGCGGCGCGCCAACGCGAGACCGGCCGTATCCGTCCCGGGTAGCACGCCGCCAGCTTGCGCAAGAGCGTCCGCCACCCGGGATCCAGCCGCCACGGTCAGGACACCGGGGCTGTGCACCTTGCCCACCACTTCAACGACAATTTGTGCTGCCGGGCTATGTGTGGCGCCAGCCGATGACCAGATCACCGGTTTCGAACCGGCGCTGTCAGCGTCCGCCGGCACATGCCCCTGGGCCCGCGCCGATGGCGTCCCAGCGGAGACAGCCATCAGGGAGACCGGTCTGTTCCGCCAGGCAAACCATCCAGCCGTCAATGCCGCGGCCAGGGCCACGACCACGAGCAGGAGCGCTCCGCGGATGGCTGGATCGACCAGGCCGCCGCGCAGAAGCCGCGGCAGGTGGTCAGCAAGACCCAGCGGACCGGACCGGGCAGCCGGTTGCCGCACAAGCCGACCGGCGGTGCCTTGGGGCGACAGCTCGTCGAACAGGTCACCTTCGTTGTGCTCGCCGGCGAGCGCACCGGACGGCGTCGACGGTGCCGCAACGTCGAACATCACCGGCTGCGGCTCCAGCACCTCCGAAACGCCCACGGCCGGCTGCGAGGCGTCGGTGTGACCACCCTCCGCCGCGGGGAACCCAGGGTCACCCATGACGGGCGTCCAACATGTCGGAACAGTCGGCGGTTCTACGTCGCAGCGTTCGGAAGGACTCAGCGGTGGGTAACCGTCCGGTCCGTGCGAGGCCAGGGTGCGGATTGTCGACAACCGGCGCCGGGGTGCGGCGGGGATGCCGACTGTGCGGGTAGCGCGAATGAACGGAAGATCAGCCATGTCCGCGACAGTAGAACGCCCCGTCATGGATGGCACGCTTCGATGCCATCCTGTGGATATCCGACTTTTATCCACAGGAAAACCACGGATGCCGAATGCTTCTGATATCTTCGGCATCATTGTTGATGTATGGTCGCCGGTTTTGATCAATCAGTTCGTACATTCTCCCCACGGTTGCCACCAACACCAGCCCGCCCGGATGCGCACCCCCGGCGTCGGCTGCAATCAGGCGAACGGAAGTTCGTCGGTGTCGCCTCCGACAACCGGGTCGAGTAGGTGCGGGTCGTTGTTGCGTACGTTCCCAACTCGGGAGGTGACCGGGTACGCCCGCAACATGCCCACGGGCGCGGGCGCGAGCATTGCGGTCACGGCTGCCGGATCGTCAAGGCGCGGGTCGAGCCAGCGCGACCAGGACGCCCGTGGCAGCAGCACGGGCGAACGTGGATGCAGGAACTCAAGGCCGCCGGCCGCGGTGGTGGTGATGATGGTGAAAGTCGCACGTACAGCGCCCGACGGTGGCTGCCAGACCTCGTACAGGCCCGCGAGCGCGGCGGGCCCGTCATCACCCGGATGCACCAGGTACGGCTGCCCACGGCGGGCGCCGTCCACCCGATGCCACTCGTAGTAACCGGTGGCCGGCACCAGGCAGCGGCGGGCACGCAGCGCGGCACGGAACGCGGGCTTGGTGGCCACCGTCTCCGCCCGAGCATTGATCAGACGGTTACCGATCGCACTGTCGCGTGCCCACGACGGCACCAGCCCCCAGCGAGCCATCCGCAGCCGCGCGCCCCCGTCCGGCTGCTCGGGCGGGACGACAACCACCGGAACCTCGCTGGTCGGCGCCACGTTGAAGTTCGGCTGGACGCCACCGGTCTCATCACGGGCCGTGAACGACTCCGCCAGCTGTCGCGCGCTCAGAGCATTGGCGTAACGACCGCACACACCATGACAGTCTGCCAGCCAACGGCCCGGCCGTCACCGCAGCAGCCACTCGACCGAGACAGCCAGACAGAACACGGACACGAGCGCGAAAAAGGCCACCCAGACCACGCCCGGCACGCCGGTCAGGCGCGCCAGCTGGTCGGGGTCCGATGTCGGCGCGCCTCGACGGCGGGTCCGTTGCACCTCGACGATCGGCCGCACACCGCCGATGAGGAGGAACCAGGTGACAAAGGCTGCGAACACCTCCTGATAGGGCGACGGCGCCAGCATCGACACGGCGATGACCGTCACCGCGCTCAGCGCTATCGACAACACGCCGAACGCGTTACGGATGGCCACCAACACTCCGAGCAGCAGGGCGACACTGAGTCGCAACAGCAGGCTCACCTGGTTGGCAGCCAGCAGGGCTGCACCGCCAAGGCCAAGGATGGACGGAGTGATGTAGCCGGCCGCAACCGTGATCACGACGCCCGGCCCGGTCGGGCGACCCGCCGACACGGTCACCCCGGAAGTGTCCGAATGTAGTCGGATCCCGCCGACGCGCCGGCCGCTTCCGACCGCTGCGAGCGCATGCCCACCCTCGTGCGCAATGGTGATCACATGTCGGGCCAACGGCCACAGACGATTGTTGAGCACCACGAGAAGGGCGACGGCGGCACCGGCAATGGCTGTCCATCGCGGCGGGTCCCCGGACGTGAGCAACTGTGTCCACTCGTCAGGCGTCGTACGTCTCC
>NZ_CAUVXO010000038.1:13204-15263 GCF_963555865.1 Protofrankia sp. Cr1 | reverse complement strand
TATTGACTTCTCGTGACCGATCGGCGTCATCGTCACGACAGGGAACGTCGGGAGGTAAAGAGCGGGTGGCGGAGCTCGTCTACAAGCCAGTGATCCGTTTCGCGCTCGGGGCCTTCAAGGCTCTCGACCTCAAGCTGGATGTCCGGGGGCAGGAGCACATACCGGCCACGGGCGGCTGCGTGGTGGCGATCAACCACGTGTCGTATCTGGACTTCGCGCTCGCCGGTGTTCCGTTCTGGTACGCTCACCGGCGTCTGGTGCGCTTCATGGCCAAACACGAGGTCTTCGCCCACCCCATTGCCGGGCCGCTGATGCGAGGGATGCGCCATATCCCCGTCGACCGATCGGCAGGGGCCGGCTCGTACCGTCACGCGGTACAGGCCCTGAAGGCTGGCGAGCTCGTGGGGGTCTTCCCCGAGGCGACCGTCAGTCGTAGCTTCTGTCTCCAGCCCTTCAAGTCCGGGGCGGCCCGAATGGCCGCCGAAGCGGGCGTTCCCGCACTCCCGGTAATCATTTGGGGCAGCCAGCGCATCCTCACCAAGGGACGGCCACGTAACCTCCGGGCGGCGCGAGGAACCCCCGTATCGATCATGATTGGCGAGTCGATCCCGACGGCCGACCTGAAAGATGCCCAGACTGGAACACAACTGCTGGCCGATGCCATGGCCAAGCTTCTCGCCGACGCCCAGCGGGACTACCCACCACCCCCTCCCGGCGAGTCACCATGGTGGCTACCCGCCCATCTGGGTGGCTGTGCACCCACGCTCGAGGCGGTCGCGCGGGAGCAGGCCGCGCTCCGCGACAAGAAGTAAGGGCCTGTTTTAGATCTTCGTTCGCCTCGTCGAAACACGGCGAGAACAACCGCGAGCATTGTCAGATAGATCTCATCACGTAGCTTTCAGCACCCCGAGTTCCGGGCACTCATGATCATAACCCTGCTCGTCCCGGGGCTCCCGTCGCGTCGCCCGCTCGGACCACCCACGCCGTTTCGCCCGGCAGGCCGTTTCGCCCGGCAGGCCGTGGCAGGTTCCCCGGCTGGATACCAGGCCGGTCGACATCCGTGCGGCCGATCCCGGGTGCTCTTATAGCACAAGGGTCGACAGACCTTTACACAAGGGGTGGGCGGGCATTTCTTCAGGAGCACCTCTACCCGGCAGCTCTAGCCCGACTCCCCGTGTAGACAAGACAAAGACTACTTGTAGACAACATCCGATCCCCAGATGTGTCCGGACTCTCTAGAACACAGGGGCGACCCATTGGTAACCTCAAGCACCAACAACATTTGAGCCAACCCGTTTGGCTCGCCGAGTCCGTGTTGTATAGAGACTCACCTGTTCGTTGTCGATGGAGGCGCCCACGATGGCTGTACAAGAGCTGGCGATGCCGACTGCTAGCAGGGTCGGCACAGTGGTCGCGATCGGGCAGCAGGTTCGGGTCCCGAAGACCGCTGAGCTGGTCGCGGCGCACCTACGACGCCGGATCGTACGGGGAGAACTCGTCGAAGGCGACGCACTGCCGCCCGAGGCGACCCTCATGGAACAGTTCGGTGTCTCCCGGCCGACATTGCGAGAAGCATTCCGTGTGCTGGAATCCGAGGCCTTGATCACAGTCAGGCGCGGTGCGCACGGTGGCGCCCGGGTGCACACCCCCAACGGCGACATCGCCGCCCGCTATGCCGCCCTGGTCCTGGAGTACCGCGGTACCACGCTGGCCGACATCCATCAGGCTCGCGTCGTGATCGAGCCGCCGTGCGTGGCAATCTTGGCAGCGAACCGTACCCAGGATGCCCTCGACAAACTCAGGCTCGCGGTGACCGAGACAGCCGCCGCGACGGCGACCGACGATCCAGGCCAGTGCCTGCAGGCCAATCTCGCCTTTCACGTGCTGCTGGTGGAGCTCGCCGGAAACACGACGCTTTCGGTCCTGTCAGGCATGCTGCGCCACATTCTCGATCTTGCGACGCTCTCCCATCCAGCCGCGGAGCGCAGCCCCGAGCACCGGCTCGCCATCCGCCGGCGACTCGTCGACCACGAGCGCGTCGTGGACCTCATCGAAGCCC
>NZ_CAUVXO010000038.1:0-12950 GCF_963555865.1 Protofrankia sp. Cr1 | reverse complement strand
GGTCGACACTGGGCGAGCCCCTTGGGCCCGGCCGTGCCTGCGGATTGCTACAGATCACCGCAGCGGGTCGAACGGCGCGAGGTGATCAGGACAACGCCCGGTGGTGACCGCCTCAGCCACCAGCTGGCCGGTGATCGGTCCAAGGGTGATGCCCCACATCCCATGACCGCCGGCGACAAACACCCGAGGTGACGCCGTCCGCCCGATCAGGGGAAGACCGTCCGGTGTACACGGACGGGAACCGACCCATTCCTGCGTCCGCGTATCGACATCGACACCGGCCAACAGCGGACGCACCGCATTGACGATCGCGGTGATACGGCGGCGATCCAGCGGCGCGTGCGGTTCCCGGAACTCCATCATCCCGGCAATGCGCAACCGGTTCCCGAGCGGTGTGCACGCCACCCGGTGGGTCGGAAAGTACAGCGGGCCGCGCGGCAGGTCGCGCGCGGTGACGCTGAAGCTGTACCCACGCCCCGCCTGAACGAGAGTCCGGACCCCGAACGGGCGCACGAGATCGGTCAGCCACGCGCCGCAGGCGACCACCACGGCATCGAACCGGTCGATCTGCCCGGTAGAGAGCTCCAGCCCCACCTCCGCGGCCCCAGCACGACGTCGATCGCCACGGTCGGCAGCCCGGTCGGCAGCCCGGTCGGCATGGATGGCCAGTACGCCGACGCCCTCCCGCAGCTCGCCGCCCCGGGCTCGGACACTGTCCGCGAGTGCTGTCACGAAAGCCCCGGGATCGCAGAAGCGCTGGCCGTGGATGCGGATCGCGGCACCGATCCCATCGGTCAGCGCCGGCTCCAGTGTGCGCGCGGCGCGGCCGTCGAGCAGGTCGAACTCGACATGCTGGCCGGCACTGCGGATCTCCTCGAGTTCGAGGATCAGCGCCTCCCGCTCGTGTGGATCGCGATAGCAGGCCAGGAACGGCACGGCCGGGCGGGTTGGTACGTCCACTCCCCCGGCCGCGAGGATGTCGAAGGCACCAAGTGCCCGCCGATTGACCGGCGCAAGTGCCCCCATCGCCCGCCGCCAACGGTTGGCCGTGCTGTTGCGTGCGAATCCGGCGAGGAAGCGCAGCAATCGCGGGTCTGCTCGCGGCGGTACGTACACCGGCGATGTCGGCATCAGGACAGCCCGCAGGCCGTAGCGCAGTACGGCCGGCTCCGGCAGCGGCGCAGCCAGGCTCGGGGTGAGCCAGCCGGCGTTACCCCAGGACGATCCAGCGGCCACCCGGACGCGCTCGATCACTGTGACCTCGACCCCGCGCTCCTGCAGAAACCAGGCGCTGGCCAGGCCGACCATACCGGCGCCGACAACCGCCACCCGCCCGGGCGGGCGCGACCCGCGGCCGGCTCCCGGGCCCTCGTCAGCGGACACGTGCGTCATACCACCTCACTGTTAGCGCGCCGGGGACTGCGGCCTGCGGGCGCGCGATCTGACGATCGTCGCGCGCCCTTCGGCCCGCTGGAACACGGGCCGGTCGCACGTCGATCCACAACCCGCACCGGGCACGTACGGTCGTTGTCATGCGGCCGATGATGGCGGTGGGCCAGGCGTGATTCATACCGTTCTCGCCTATCTCACATGCCCGCTGTGCGGACAGGATCTCGCCACCGGCAACGGGCAGGTGCGCTGCCCGGGCGGCCACGCATACGACCTCGCCCGAGGGGGTCACCTGACCCTCACGACCGGTCGGGCCGCTGGGATCCCCGGCGACAGCGCGGACATGGTCCGGTCACGAGAGGCATTCTTCGCGGGCGGTCACTACCGCGCGCTCGCCGACCAGCTTGGCTCGGTCATCCAAGGCGCGACGAGGGAAACCTGGACGATCGGTGATGAGCAGGTCGTCGTCGACATCGGCGCCGGCCCCGGGTACTACCTGGCGCATCTGCTGAACCTGTGCCCCGACGCGGTCGGCATCGCCATTGACGTGTCCACCTACGCACTGCGGCGCGCGGCCCGCGCGCATCCGCGGATCGGCGCGGTCGGCGTGGACGTACGCGGCCCGCTGCCGGTGCGAACGGGCACGGCGTCGGTCATTCTCGATGTCTTCGCGCCGCGCAATGTCACGGAAATGCACCGCATCCTCCGGCCGGACGGGTATCTCGTCATCGTAACGCCCACCGTCCGCCATCTGGCCGGCCTTGTCGGTCCGCTGGGTCTGGTCACGGTCGATCAGCGCAAGCCCGAGCGCCTCCGCTCGACCCTGGGTGAATCCTTCGTCAGACGGGAGCGGTTGACACTCGACCTCGAAATGTCGCTCACCGCATATGATCTCCTCCATCTTGTGATGATGGGGCCGACCGCCCACCACCGTCGCACCGCCGACATCCAATCGATCATCGACGAACGGTGGCCGAACGGCGCGACCCCGACGGCGTCATTCACAATCGAGGTGTACGAGCCCCACCCGACATAGAGCGGATTCAGCGAGCGATCAGGTCTGCCATGAACATGGTTTCGACCGTGACCGGGACGAGCGCCCGCGCAATGATCAGGCGTTCGAGCTCTCCGTAGAGATTCACGACCACCTGTTGATTCGCGTGTCCAAGCACGACCGCCCCCGGCTGGATGGCCTGACGCGCAGCCGCGATGAGTTCGCCGGCAGTGACGCCCATCATCGAGTCGCCCACCGACCCGCTCCACATAAGGATGCGCGAATAACCCAGTTCAGCGAGGATCGCTCTCGACCGCTCGTTGTGCTCCCCGTACGGCGGGCGGAACCACGGTCGGGTCGTGACACCGAATGTCTGTCTGACCCAGTCGTCATTGCGTTCCACCTCGGCGCGCAGCGTCGCGTCGGAAAGTGTACGGATACTGCGGTGGCTCCAGGTGTGGTTGACCATCGTGACCTGCCCGGATTTGATCAGCGACCGGACGGCGGCTGCATGCTGATTCCACACGTTGCGGTACATCCCGTTCGGCGCGAACGAGAGCGGAATTTTCGCCCGGCTGGCGAAGTCGACATATCCGGCAACCGCGGTGGCATTAAAACCGTCGTCAATGGTAAGCGCAACCTGGCGGGTCGCTCCCGGCGCGTTGAAGAGGATCTGTTGCTGCCCCGGCGCGACCGCGAGCGGAGCGGGCGACCCCCACGGGCCGGCTGACGGCTCCAGCAAGCCACCTGACGGCTCCAGTCGGCCGCCTGACGGCGCCGCCTGCGGTGGGACCGGCGCATCGGGCACCATGCGGATCGGCGGGACCACAGGTCGCGGACCAACCGCCGGCGGAACGGACTTCGGGCGGTCACCGGCACAACCGACGAGCAGGTCGGCGGCCCCGAGGGCGAGAATTTTCACAAGGCGACGTCGGTCCACCCATGAGATTCTGAAGAGCTTGACTACGGAGCGCAACTGCAGCGATGCAATCCCAGCTGCCCTGCGTGGTCGGTCACCACACGCGGCGCCCGGCGACTCCGGACAAGCGGGGTCAGGACAAACGGGGTCAGGACAAACGGGGTCAGGACAAACGGGGTCAGGACAACAGCCTGGCCCGCCAGGTGGGCACCGCGTCCGGATGCGCGCCGTTGGCCGCGAACCAACCGGACAGGCCACCCGGATGATCGTCGATGACGGCCAGTACCTGCTCGACAGCCGAGATCGAGGTCGTGGTCAGGTCGGGAGCACCCATGCCCGCTCCAGGCAGCAACGGATTGTTACCTAGTCGGCGCAGTACCTCCGCCATGTTCGCGGCCGTCGCCGCGTAATCCGCGAGTATCGCGTCCGGTTCAACGCCCACCGCACGTAGCAGGACCGCCACGACCAGGCCTGTCCGGTCCTTGCCGGCCGCACAATGCACAAGGAGTGGTCCAGGCGCATGGGCGGCCAGATGAAGGATCTCGACCACCCGCGATCCGGTCCGTTCGACGATCGCCCGATACATCGTGTTCAGGCCGCCCGCGAGGGCAACAACGATCTCGGACGTGGGATGCGCGGGGTCGACGTCACCGAGCAACGGGATCACTCGGACATCGGTCACCGCCGATTCCAGTGGGTGCGGGCTACCGTCGCGCTCGACCGGCGACCGCAGGTCGATGACCGTGCGGGGTGGCCATTCACGATCGAATACCGGTAGCCGGTCGCCATGGCGCGGGGCGTCACTGCGGTACAGAACGCCGGGTCGAGTACGCCGACCGTCCTGCGTCGGCAGTCCGCCGAGATCCCGCAGGTTCACCAGCTGATCTCGATCGCGCCGCGGTAGCGATCCGCCGCGAGCCTCCCGGGCTGCCGGTACCGGTAGTGCCGCCGGTACCGGCGGACTGCCTGCTGCCGTCTCGTGCACCGCCGTCTCGTGCACCGCCGTCTCGTGCGCCGCCGTCTCACTGCCGCTCATGGCTTCGCTCCCGCCCTGATCGTCCGGTGTTGTTCCAGTGGAGCACACGTATCCGTCCCACGCCTGAACCCATGGCCAAGGTTTGCGCCGGCCAGCTCCGCAGCGACGCCTCCCCGGATGTTCGGGGCTGCGACCTCGTGGGCCGCCGTACAATCGCGCACGGCGACGCGGCGTTACATTTTGGGGTGCTATAAGATTTAGTTGATTTTAGCTGATATGTGCTGCAAGGCGGCAGGTACCGGCGATCTCCCCGCACTCGGGTCGTCCACCCGGTGCCGCGAGAACCGACGAGGGCTGTCGCCATATGCCGCTGCACGATGCCGGAAAGTGACAAATCGCTGCAATAGTATCAATAATGCTTGGGGAGAGGGGTGGGCGTGAACGTCCTAGAGGCGACGTTTCTCGGTGCGGTCGAGGGACTGACGGAGTTCCTGCCGGTATCGAGTACCGGACATCTGACGATCCTGGAGAAACTGCTCGGCTACTCCATCGACGACCCCGACATAACGGCGTTCACCGCGATCATCCAGGTCGGCGCCGTCTTCGCGACGTTGCTGTACTTCCGCAAGGACCTGGGGAGGATCCTGGCCGCCCTGCTTCGCGGCATCGTCCAACCCCGGTGGCGCGGCCACCCCGACTACCTCTTCGGATGGGCGGTGCTGCTGGGTTCGCTACCCATCGGTGTGGTCGGGCTGCTGTTCAAAGACATGATCGAGACGACACTGCGCAGCCTCTGGTTCGTGGGCACCGCGCTCGTGGTGTGGAGCGGTGTCATAGCGTACGCCGACGGCAACGCGACCCAGAAGCGCCACGAGGCGGACGTCACCTGGAAGGACACCCTCGCCATCGGTCTGGTCCAGTGTGCCGCGCTGATCCCTGGCATCTCCCGGTCCGGCGCGACCATGTCGGCCGGTCTGACGCGGGGCCTTGACCGGGTGACCGTCACCAGACTGTCGTTCTTCCTTTCCATCCCGGCCCTGTTCGGGGCTGCGGCCCTGCAGGGCGTCAGCGAGGCCGGCAACATCGCCCACGGGGTCGGCTGGACACCAACGATCATCGCTACGGCCGTCAGCTTCGCCGTGGCCTATGTCGCCATCGCCTGGCTCCTGAGATTCATCGGCAAGAACAACTATGACATGTTCATCATCTACCGGATCATCCTCGGCACGACCGTGCTGCTGCTGCTCGCAACGGGGATCCTCTCGGCGACCTGACGATCGGGCTCGTCGGCCGGGCTCGTCGGCCGGGCTCGTCGGCCGGGCGAGGCGGCCAGAACGGCCATCGCATGCGAGAGCACCGCATAGGGTCGCGGGGTGGCTCGGGTTGTCGTGGTCGGCGCGGGGGTCGGCGGGTTGGCGACGGCCGCGCGACTGGCCGCCGCCGGGCATACCGTCACCATCTGCGAGCAGGCATCCGAGATCGGCGGCAAGCTCGCACGGTTCAGCCTGGACGGCTTCTCCTTCGACACCGGGCCGTCCCTGTTGACGATGCCGGACGTCTTCGCGGACCTGTTCGCCGCCACCGGCGCGCCGCTGGGAGACATCCTTGAGCTACGCCGACTGGACCCGATCACCCGCAACCGCTTCGCCGACGGGACCGTCCTCGACGCTCACGCCGACGATGACGCGTTCACCGCCGAGCTGGACGCCGTCCTGCGTCCCGGGTCGGGCGAGCAGTGGGGCCGGCTGGCAGCCCACGCCGAGCGTCTGTGGGAGGCGACCAGCGGCCCGTTTCTGGCCGCCCCCAACGCCGGTGTCCGGTCGTTGGCCGGGTTGGCGCTGCGACGTCCAGGCGACATCTCCACCATCGCGCCCGGCCTGACGGTACGTGGGCTCGGCCGGCGTCATCTCACCGACCAGCGACTGCGGATGTTCCTCGAACGGTATGCGACCTATACCGGTTCCGATCCGCGCCAGGCACCGGCGGCCCTCGCGGCCATCGCGCACGTCGAGCGTTGCTACGGCGGTTGGTACATCCCCGGCGGCCTTCACCAGCTCGGCCAGGCTGTCGCGGACCGGGCCGTGTGCCGTGGCGCGCGCCTGCTGCTCGACCATCAGGTCGTCGCGATCACCCGCAACGCCGGTGGTCGGGTGGCCGGGGTACAGCTGGCCGGCGGCCGGGGCATCGACGCGGACCTGGTGGTGTCCGGCGTCGATGCCCGCACGGTGTACGGCATGCTCGCGCCCCACCGGCGGGCGCAGCGGCGGCTACGCCGGGCGCCGGCGTCGTTGTCCGGCTTCGTCCTGCTGCTCGCCCTGCGCGGGCGGACGCCGGATCTCGCCCATCACACGGTGCTGTTCCCCGCCGAGAACGACGGCGAGTTCGACGCGGTATTCGGCGGCCGCCTGGCCACCGATCCGACGATCTACATAAGCGCGCCCGACGACCCCGCCCTCGCACCGCCGGGCTGTGAGGCATGGTTCGTCCTGGTGAACGCGGCCCGGCACACAACCGCTCCGCCGCGCGACGCCGCGACGCCGCGGCCCGCACGCGGCGGCACCGGCACCGGCCCGGTCGGCGGCCCGGTCAACCGCGGGGTGGACTGGGATCGACCAGGGCTTGCCGACGCCTACGCCACCCAGGTCCTGGCTTTGATGGCCGAGCGCGGCCTGGATGTCCGGGCCCGGCTGCTGTGGCACCGTGTGATCACTCCAGCCGATCTGGAGCGACGGACCGGCGCGGTCGGCGGGGCGATCTACGGGACATCGTCCAACGGCGTGCGCGCGGCGTTCCTGCGACCGGGCAACCGCTCGCCGATTCCGGGACTGTTTCTCGTCGGGGGGTCGTCCCACCCTGGTGGGGGCCTCCCGCTGGTCGCCATGTCCGCGAAAATCGTCGCCGACATGATCGGCCCCGCGTAGTGCGATGATCCGTACCACGCGCTGTGGTCAGTGTCGGGATACGCCGGCCCCGGTCGGCAAACTCGCGGTCGGCAACGTCGCGGTCCGCAACGTCCGGTGGACCACGATGCCGAGCTGGATCAGGCCCCCGGTACAGACCGTTGCGGTGGCGGCGGCACCGATCATGCCGGCAAGGTCGGCACGGCCGGGGTCGATCGCCGCGCCCAGCATCGCGATTACTGTGATGATGATCCGGGTGGGCCGCTCGCCGACCGTCACCACGCCGATCTCGCAGAACCCCACGTTCCCGGCCCGCGCACGCAGATACTCCAGCAGCGCGACCGCGGCCCCGGCAACGGCACACACCCCACCGGGGGCGCCGAGCAGCCAGAAGGCGACAAGGTAGATTCCGTCACAGATCCGGTCCGCCAGCGAGTCGAGGACGTACCCCCAGGGCGTCACCCGACGGGTGAGGACAGCCACACATCCGTCAAGGTTGTCCAGGAGGCCACCAGCAACGACGATCATCGCGGCTAGCAACGGGTACGGGCCGCCCAGCGCCGCGGCCGGCAGCATGGCACCGGTCAGCAGCGTCCCGGCGACAGTAATCGACGTGGGGCCGATACCACCCACGGCCAACGGGCGTCCCAGCCGGTAGACCAGGCCGAGCCACCAGCGGACGAGCCACATGCCGGTTGTGGCATCGTAACCTCCGTGCAGGCCCGACCACTCCCTGAGAAAGCCGTCACGGTCGGGCACCGGGGTGGTCACCAAGCCATCGTGCCCTCTGCGTATGGTTCCGTCGTCCGACATGACCCGCTTGTGATGACGACCCACTACCGACGACTGTCAGCCCCCTTCGAGGAGCCGCCGCAAGGCGGCCGCAGGAGACATCGGTGACCAAGCACTCGCCCCTGGTCGTGGAGACACTCGACGACCTGCATCCGACAGCAATCTTCAACGCGGAGCGCGACCAAGTGGTGGTCGCGGTCCGCATCACACCCGTGTTCGGCACCCTGGACCTCGACCTGGTGGCAGCGGTCGTCGACGCGGCGAACCTGGCCGACTTCGCCCTCGTCCGCGAGCAGCCTTTCCGGGACGAGTGGCTGTTGTGCGTCTTCGACGCCTACGAGGACCACGACTGACCGGCCGCCCGCCATCCGGACAGGGAGCGGAACACCTCACGGGTGGCGGTCGAGCGGTTCAACGTGATGAAGTGGATGCCCGGTGCACCTCCGGCCAGCAGCTTCTCGCACAGGTCCGTCGCGACCGCCACCCCGACCGCCGCCACCGCCACCGGGTCGTGGGCCACCTCGTGCAGCCGGCCGGCCAGATCCGCGGGAAATTCCGCGCCGGACAGCTGCGCCATCCGCTCGATCTGCGCGACATTCGTCACGGGCATCACCCCGGGGATGACGGGCGCCTCGCAGCCGAGCCGGCGGACCCGCTCGACCAGCCGGAAGTAGGCGTCCACATCGAAGAAGAACTGGGTGATCGCGTAGTCCGCGCCCGCGGCCAGCTTGCCGACCAGGTGGCGGGCGTCGGTGTCGAAGTCGGGCGAACGCGGGTGGCGGTCCGGGAACGCCGCGACCCCGACGCAGAAGTCGCCCAGCGACCGGACAAGGCGCACGAGGTCCTCGGCATGCCGCAGACCCTGCGGGTGCGCGACCCAGGTCCCCCGCGGATCACCGGGCGGGTCGCCACGCAACGCCAGTACGTTGTGCACCCCGGCTCCGGCGTAACTGCCGATCACCTGCCGCAGCTCGGACACGGAGTGGTTGACAGCCGTCAGGTGCCCGATCGGTGTGAGAGTGGTGTCGGTCGCAATCCGCTCGGTCACGCCGATGGTTCCCTTGCGGTTAGACCCGCCCGCACCGTAGGTCACCGACACGAAGGACGGATGCAGGGATTCCAACTCCCTGATCGCCGTCCACAGGTGGCGCTCCCCCGCAGGGGTTTTAGGTGCGAAGAACTCGAACGAGAACGACAGCTGACCGGACGCGAGGAAGTCCCGCACAGTCAGCACCCGAGGTCCCAGCCCGCTCCTGACCGCCGTCATAGGCTCGAGGGTAGTGGCTGCCATGGGCCGGGGCCCTCGGCGGCTCACAGGCGCACCGGTCCGCCCGGGGCGGGGCTGCACACCCGTACCCGCCCGGACCGGCTGCGGGCCGAAACCGTCCGGGTCGCCGCCGGGTCAGCTGGAACGCTGACATCGACGGCACCGGGGTCCGCCGACTCCACATCCACGGCATAGGGACCGCCCGGGACGACAACCGTGACCGCGCCGCTGTGGCCGTGCGCGCTCACCTGATCGGGCGGAGACGAGAAATGCAGGATGACATCTCCCAGGCGGCTGCGTGCGGTGACCCTGCGCCCGCCCAGCTCACGTCCTGCGATGGTGCCGGAGTCCGTCAGGAGGACGAGGTCACCGTCGGATCCCCACAGTGTCACATCCCCGCGACGCACCTCTGCTCGTACGCGGGTCGCCCTGGGCAACGTCAGCCGGACCCGGGCCTCGCTGACACGGCCGTCGATGCGCAGCAGGTCGCCGCTGCGCGCCAGCGCCGGGCGGGTCCGCCCGACACGTCGGCGCACGGTCATCTCCAGGCGGGCGTCGACCCGGTCGGTCTCGGCGATCTCCACCCGGCCTGCGGCCAGTCGAACCTCGACGGCGCCGACCCCCGCCACCGTCTGCCCGATCTCCGCCGGCGGCCGGTACAGCAGCGCGATACCGCCGGCTGCCGCGCACAACAGGACGACGGCCGCTCCGACCACGACCACGGTTGTCATCCGTTCCCCGTTCTGTGAGCAACTGATTCGTTGAGCAACTGATTCTCCGAGCGACTGATTCGTCGAGCGACCTGCTCGTCAAGCGACTGGTTCTGTCAGCGAATGCGATCCACACATTCTCGCTGGTGGCGATCCCCTGAGGAGCAGGATGCGTACGGTCATCGGCCCGACCGACCAGATTGTGATCGTGGGGGCGGGCCTGGGCGGACTGTCCGCCGCCCTGCGGCTGGCCGGCGCCGGCCGGCAGGTCACCGTGGTCGAACGCGAGGACGTCCCCGGTGGGCGGACCGGGCAGCTGCGCATGAGCGGCTACCGGTTCGACACCGGGCCGACCGTCCTGACCATGCCGGACCTGATCGCGGACGCCTTCGACTGCGTCGGGGAGAACCTTGACGACTGGCTGCAGCTGCGCCCGGTCGACCCGCTGTACCGGGCGCGCTACCCCGACGGATCCACACTCGACATCCACGCCGACCCGGACGCGACCGCCGATGAGATCGCCCGCGTGTGCGGGCCGGGCGAAGCCGCCGGTTACCGCCGGTTCGTCGCATTCGTATCGCAGCTGTACCGGGCGCAGATGCGCGACTTCATCGACAACTCGATCGACTCACCGCTGGACCTGCTGCGGCCGTCCCTGGCCCGTCTGGTCGCCCTGGGTGCCTTCCGCCGCCTCGATGCGGTGGTGGCCCGGTACCTGCACGACGAGCGCACCCGCCGGGTCTTCTCGTTCCAGGCGATGTACGCAGGCCTGTCCCCCCACGACGCGCTCGCCGTGTACGCGGTGATCGCCTACATGGACTCGGTAGCCGGGGTGTACTTCCCGGTCGGAGGAATGCACGCCGTTCCGGTGGCGATGGCGCTGGCCGCCGTCAAACACGGAGTGACGTTTCGCTACGGCACCACCGTGACACGGGTGGAAACCCGCGGTCGGCGGGCGATCGCGGTCCACACGGCGACCGGTGAACGCATCGCCGCGGACGTGGTGGTGCTCAACCCCGATCTTCCGACCGCCTACCGGGACCTGCTGCCCAGCTCCGTCACGCCGCGGCGGGTCCGCGACCTGCGCTATTCACCGTCATGCTTCCTGCTGCTCGCCGGATCGAGCGCCGGCTTCGGCGACCAGGCCCATCACACGATCCACTTCGGACGGGCCTGGCAGCGCACCTTCGACGAGATCATCAAACGGGGTGAACTGATGAGCGACCCGTCGTTCCTGATCACCACGCCGACGATCGGCGACCCGTCGCTGGCCCCGGCCGACCGACACAGCTACTACGTGCTGTTCCCGACGCCGAACCTGACCGCGCCGCTGGACTGGTCGGTGCTCACCCGACGCTACCGCGACGAGGTGGTGGAGACCCTTGAACGGCGGGGGTACGCCGGCTTCGGTGCCGCGATCGAGGTCGAGCACACGATCACACCCGCGGACTGGCGGGCCCGGGGAATGGCCGCCGGTACCCCGTTCGCCGCCGCCCACACCGTCGGTCAGACCGGTCCGTTCCGCCCGTCGAACCTGGCCCCGGGTCTGGACAACGTGGTGTTCACCGGCAGCGGTACCCAGCCCGGCGTCGGCGTGCCGATGGTGCTGATCTCGGGACGACTGGCCGCCGAGCGGGTACTCGGCCGGGACCGGGCCTACCGCTCCCGGGCACTTCGCTGAGCACAAACCCGAATGGACCGCAAACCGAATTGATCGCCAACCCACGCTGACCGCCAGTCCGATTACCGTGAAGCGAGAAATCCTAGATTTCCCTTAAGTCATTGTTCGAACTGGCTGACCACCCTCGTTTCAGGTCTCGATTCCCGGCATCCGCTGCGAGACTGAGGCCATGGACGAACGGCAAGCTCCAGCGACCGCGCCCACCGCGGACGGCCCCAGTCCCCTCCCATCCGACTCCGACCAGGGCGGGAAGAGCCTGGCCGACCCGGACACGATCACCGATGCCGATCATCTTGAGCGCGCCCTCTTCGAGGTCAAGAAAGTGATCGTCGGCCAGGATCACATGATCGAGCGCATGCTGGTGGCCCTGCTCGCCCGCGGGCACTGTCTGCTGGAGGGCGTACCCGGAGTGGCCAAGACCCTGGCCGTCCAGACACTGGCGACGGTGGTCGGCGGAACGTTCGCGCGTATCCAGTTCACCAGCGATCTGGTCGTGTCCGACATCATCGGTACGCGGGTGTACCGCCAGACCCGGGAGACCTTCGACGTCGAGCTGGGCCCCGTCTTCGCGAACTTCGTCCTCGCCGACGAGATCAACCGGGCACCCGCGAAGGTGCAGTCGGCACTGCTGGAGGTCATGTCCGAGCAGCAGGTCTCCCTGGGCGGGGTCACCCATCGGCTGCCCGCGCCGTTCCTGGTGCTGGCCACGCAGAACCCGATCGAGTCCGAAGGCGTGTACCCGCTTCCGGAGGCGCAGCGCGACCGCTTCCTGATGAAGATCAACGTACCGTATCCAAGCGGCGTCGAGGAGCTCGAAATCGTCCGACGCATGGGCGTGGCGCCGCCGGCGGCCGAGCGTGTGCTGGACCCGTGGACCCTGATGAAGCTGCAGAAACACGCCACGGAGGTGTTCGTCCACCACGCGATCGCCGACTACGCCGTGCGGATGGTGCTGGCGACCCGCTCGCCCGCCGAGTTCGGGATGCCCGAGCTTGCCGGCCACCTGGCCTACGGCGCGTCGCCGCGCGCCTCGCTCGGTCTCGTCGCGGCCGCACGGGCACTGGCGCTGCTGCGCGGGCGAGACTACGTCGTACCCGATGACGTCGCCGCGGTGGCTCTCGACATACTGCCGCACCGGCTGGTGCTGTCCTATGAGGCGCTGGCGGAAGGGTTGTCCGCGGACGCCATCGCCGGACGCGTCCTGGCCGCCACCACACCTCCGCAGGTCGCTCCGCGCCAGCATGGCTACGCCGGGCGCTGGACCACGAACCCGCATGGCTTTCCCGAGTACCACGCCGAGTACCAGACCGGGCACCAGGCCG
>NZ_CAUVXO010000037.1:23190-25495 GCF_963555865.1 Protofrankia sp. Cr1 | reverse complement strand
GCTGGCCTACAACGATCCGTCGGGGCGTTTTTCGCTGGGTGGCGTTTTTAAGTCAGTCGTTGGGGTGCTGGATCCACGGAAGGCCGTTGTCGGGATTTACCAGTTCTTTACGTTTAATTCTGGTGGATCATCAGATGGTCCGAATGACGGGATCGCGACGATCTATGTCCTGCCGTATCCTCCGGTAGATCCGGTGGTGCCGCTGCCGAGCTATCCGGCGCCGGGGCCGACTACAGATGGGCCGGTCGACCGTTCTGGCGCTGGGTCTTATGTCCGGTCTGGGGTGGGTGGGGGTACGGGGTCGGGGCGTGGTGGCGGCGGGTCGGGGGTGGCGGTGTCGCGTTCGCCGTCGGCGGGCTCGCAGGTGCGGCCGGTGGGGCCGCCGCCGGTGGTGCCGTTTGATGCGACGCCGCGGGCGGTGAATCCGCAGGGTGGGCCGCCGATTCGCGCGTCGGTGGGTGGGGCGCCGATTTCGGGTCGGCAAGGGGTGTCTGCAGGGCCGGGGATTGCGGTTGGTGCGGGGTTTACGGCGCAGCCTTGTTCGGTGGACTGTGCGGGGTCCGTTCCGGTGCCGTCCGGGCAGAACCAGTCGTGGTTGGACCGTGGGCTGATTGGTGGGATCGTGCATGGGACGGTGCGAGCTGTGGGTTCGGCCGCGAATGTGGCGGGCTATCTGCTCCAGAATCCCAGCGATATCGGCAAGCTTGCCGGTGATACCGCGCTCATGGCGTTGGGCGTTGTGTCGATGGTGGTGGGTGCCGGTATGGATGCCGGTGGTGCGTTGCTGGTTCCGACGGTTGTTGGTACGCCGGTGGCGGTGCCGATGGTTGCTGTCGGCACTTCTCTGATGACGCTTGGGGCTGGTCTTGCCGGTGCTACGGCGGTCCGGACCGGACTTGATCTTGCAGAGATGCGAGGCGAAGCCCGGACGGGCAGCCTTGCCGGGAAAGCTCCAGAAAATCCGGCTATTGATGCTGGGAATTATCGCGGCAGGTTCCAGGCATTCCTTCAACGCAATGGAATGAAAAGGTTGCCGGATGATTGGGATGCGCACCATGCAATCCCGCAGGAGTATCGCGGGAATCCCGAGTTTGCAGATTTTGACTTTGATGCGCCCACCAACATGCGTGGAGTTCCGGGTAGTAGAATGGATTCGCGCGGCGCCAACATTCATCAGGATATTACAAATCAATGGAAGTGGTTCAAGGAGGTAAATCCCGACGCTACGCGGGCAGAGATCGAAGATTTCTCTAGGCAGATGGATAGGAGTTACGGTGCCTATTTCTGGGGCGAACCTAGATAGCTGGATCGACGAGATTTCGCAACTTTCATCAGATTTCACGAGGAGCTTCGAGGGGAAGTTCGGATACCCACCAGGGGAGAATTATGTACGCAGAGTGAAGCCTGGGTTGGAGCGCAGATCAGTTCAATTGCTTTCAAGTACCGGAATTGTTGGGGATCTTCTAGATTTCTACTCGCTTGTCGAGGAAGTTTCCCTGCCTGATGTTGGGTCCGGTTTCTTCATCCACTCGGCCGATTCGCTTGTTGATGGGATTCGAGGTGGCCAGCCGACGAAAGTGGCTGGCTTTATCGAAGACTCGATCATCGTATTCGGCTCGGATGGAGGCGGGGCATTGTTTGCTCTTAATTCATTGGGAATGGTCGTTTATCGATTGGATGGCGGATCTCTAGTTGGTTCCGTCTATGAGGTTGATGAATCCGGAGTGAATATCCTTGCGCGTGACCTCTGGAACTTCTTAGAGTACCTCCGTGGTGAGCTCCGTCGGAGTTATTCATCATGATTCTTATGGACTTGAGTTTCGCAGCCTTTCTTGATCTCAACGAGTGGGCGCAAGAGTATATTGGTTTGCGGGATGGGTGTGGCTCTTCTGGAGTGGGAAATCTTGAACCAAAAGCGTTTGCCTCGTTAGGGTTTGCAGATTTTTAACTCGCCGTCTTGATCTCTGGTGGACGGGTGCTTCCCGCTGCGCTGGCGAAGGTGTAGATGTCGTCGAGGGTGGCAAGCCGCTCTTCGGCGGGCTGGATGGCATGTCCGGCTGAGTCCAGGAGCTGGCGAATGTCGCGGATACGCTTATTGATCGTTTCCGGTCGGACGTTGAGCAGGGTCGCGATGGTGACCTGGGGTAAGGCGAGCCGGTGATGCGTGGGCGGTGGCCGCGCCGTTTGGTCAGGTCCGCTTCCCGTTGGGCGTCGTGGAGCGTGGTCAGAGAGTGGGCCAAAGGGCGCGCGACGATCGTCAGATCGCGCGCCCGGAGGCCGCAGTCTGCGGAGCACTGACGGGCAT
>NZ_CAUVXO010000037.1:15221-22875 GCF_963555865.1 Protofrankia sp. Cr1 | reverse complement strand
CCGGTACGGGACCCCGCCGCTCGGGCGTTTACCGGTCGGGCAGCTCAGCTCAGCCTGGGGCGATCTCGTTGGGTGGTGGAGCGGTGATGTTCAGGGGGAGTCCGAAGTCCGAGTAGGTCACCGTACGGATGATCTCTGTGTGCGGGGCTGGGCCGTCGGACGCGGCGCTGGTGACGGTGATGCGGAGCTGGCGGATGAGCCCGTCCGCGTCGATCCAGGCCTCGGTCGGCTGGAGCACCGTCCCGAGAATGCCCTTGTAGTAGTCGACGGTGGCCGCGCTGATGTTTCCGCGCTGGGACGCTGTCTCCAGATTTACCGGCAGCTTGTAGTGGATCGTCTGGACACCGTCGATGGATTCCTCGCCCACGGTGGTCACCGGAGTCGCGGCACCGCTGAGAAAGCCGAGTCGCAGCGCCGCGTCGTCGCCGACCCCGGGCTGCACGGCGGGCGGTGAGCTGGCCGAGGGCTGCGAGGTGGCGGAACCCCCGGTTCCGCCACCCGGGACGACCCGGGTCCACCGGCTCGAGCTCGGCGCGTCGCCGGCCGCGACGCTGCGCTGGTAGAAGTCAGGGCCGATGATCCGCACCTCGCTACGGCCGCCGCCCTCGACCTCGCGCACGGTCTGGCTCGTGCTGTGGGCGAAGTCGACCGTGCCCGTGCCGGTGGTGGAGATTGTCTGCTTGCGGCCGGACACGGAAACGAGCGTCGCCCCGTAGGTGAAGTGAATTCTCGCCGTCTTCCGCGCGATTGTCGTAGTGTAGGCGGATTCCAGCGGAGTGGGTACCGCGCTGGTCCGCGTCGCGCTCGGAATGCTGGTCGAAGCGATCGCGGTCGGCGGGGGTTCGGCGGAGTGGGACGAACATGCCGCCGCGCTCAGTAGCAGGCTCGCCGCCAGCGCAACGATGGTGGCGGTGGTCACCTGCGCGTTGCGCCCAACGATTCGAGCCATTCGCCGTCCCCCCGATCGTGCGCACCGGCCGACGCAGCCGGATCAGAAGCGTCGGAAGATGAGCGCGCGCTTGACCTCCTGAATTGCCTTGGTCACCTGAATTCCACGAGGGCATGCGTTCGAGCAGTTGAAGGTCGTCCGGCAGCGCCAGACTCCTTCCCGCTCGTTGAGGATTTCCAGCCGTTCGTCGGCACCTGCGTCCCGGCTGTCGAAGATGAAACGGTGCGCGGCCACCATCGCGGCCGGACCGAAGTATTCCCCGTCATTCCAGAACACCGGACACGAAGTCGTGCAGGCCGCGCACATGATGCACTTCGTGGTGTCGTCGAAGCGTTCCCTGTCCGCCGCGGACTGCAACCGCTCGCGGGTCGGCTCGTGGCCCTCGGGTATGAGATACGGCTTGACCGCCCGAAACGCGTCGAAGAACGGTTCCATGTCGACGATGAGGTCCTTCTCGACCGGAAGTCCCTTGATCGGTTCGATCGAGATCTCCGCGCCGAGGTCCTTGACCAGCACCTTGCAGGCGAGCCGGTTCGCACCGTTGATCCGCATGGCGTCGGAACCGCACACACCGTGGGCACAGGAACGCCGGAACGACAGCGATCCGTCGAGGTTCCACTTGACGTAGTGCAGGGCGTCCAGCAGCCGGTCGCTGGGGTCGAAGGGAACGGTGTAGCTCTTCCACTGCGGCTCGGCACTCACCTCCGGGTTGAAGCGCCGGATTTTCAGCGTGACAGTCCGCCCGGCCGTTGTGGTCGGCCCCGGATCGGCCGGTGCGGTGGTTGATAGATCGTCGGTGACAGTCACGCCGGACCTTTCTCACATCAGACCCACAGTGCAGGCCAGCACATCATAGGCCGCGCTCTGGATGACCCGAACATCAAAGCCCTGCCCCGGCCTGGCAGGCCAGCGGGATCCGATCTCTGTTTCAGTACGTGCCCTGTCAGTACGTGCCCTGTCAGTACTTGCGTTCCATCGGTTCGTAGCGGGTCATGGCGACGGGCTTGTAGTCCAGCCGGATCTCGGCCTCCGGCGAGCCGGCGGCGAGCGGCCCGGAGCGGTAGGCCATCGTGTGGCGCAGGAAGTTGACGTCGTCCCGGTTCGGATAGTCCTCCCGCGAGTGCCCGCCGCGTGATTCGTTGCGGGCCAGTGCGCTCACGACCAGGCACTCGGCGAGGTCGAGCAGGAAGCCCAGCTCGACCGCCTCCAACAGCTCGGTGTTGTAGCGCCGGCCCCGGTCGGTGACGCCGACCTGCTGGTAGCGGGCCTTCAGCCCGGCAATGTCGGTGACCGCCTGCTTGAGCGTCGCCTCGGTCCGGTACACCGACGCGTTGACGTCCATCGTCTCCTGCAGCTCGCCGCGGATGGCCGCCACGTTCTGCGTACCCGCGCCGTCGCGAAGCCTGGTCAGGAGCCCGTCGACAAAGACCGCCGGGTCCTCGGGAAGCTCGGCGTGACTGTGCGTCGCGGTTGCGTGCTCGGCGGCGGCGATGCCCGCTCGGCGGCCGAAGACGTTGATATCCAGCAGCGAGTTCGTCCCGAGCCGGTTCGCACCGTGCACGGACACGCATGCGACCTCACCGGCTGCATACAGGCCCTCGACGATGTCGGTGTTGTTCGCCAGCACCTCGGCGTCGATGGTCGTCGGGACACCGCCCATGGCGTAGTGGGCGGTCGGCTGGATCGGAATCGGGTCGGTGTAGGGCTCGATGCCCAGGTAGGTGCGGGCGAACTCGGTGATGTCCGGGAGCTTGGCGTCGAGCTGCTCGGGTGGCAGGTGGGTCAGGTCGAGATAGACATGGTCACCGTTCACGCCGCAGCCGCGGCCGGCGCGGATCTCGGTGTAGATGGCCCGGGCCACCATGTCGCGGGGTGCGAGGTCCTTGATGGTCGGCGCGTAGCGCTCCATGAAGCGCTCGCCGTCCTTGTTTCGCAGGATGCCGCCTTCACCGCGAGCACCCTCCGTGAGCAGAATGCCCATCTTCCAGATGCCCGTCGGGTGGAACTGGTAGAACTCCATGTCCTCCAGCGGCAGCCCGCGCCGGAAGATGATGCCCATCCCGTCGCCGGTCAGTGTGTGCGCGTTCGAGGTGACCTTGAACACCTTGCCGAACCCACCGCTGGCGAACACCACCGACTTCGCTCGGAAGATGTGTACCTCGCCGCTGGCCAGCTCGTAGGCGACCACCCCGGCCACGACGCCCTCGGTGAGCAGCAGGTCCAGCACGTAGAACTCGTTGAAGAATTCGATGTTGTTCTTGACGCACTGCTGGTAGAGCGTCTGCAGGATCATGTGACCGGTACGGTCGGCTGCATAGCACGAGCGTCGGACGGGCGCCTTGCCGTGGTCACGGGTGTGGCCACCGAAGCGACGCTGGTCGATCCGGCCTTCGGGCGTGCGGTTGAAGGGTAGGCCCATCTTCTCCAGGTCGAGGACCGCGTCGATGGCCTCCTTGCACATGATCTCGGCGGCGTCCTGGTCGACCAGGTAGTCACCGCCCTTGATCGTGTCGAAGGTGTGCCACTCCCAGTTGTCCTCCTCGACGTTGGCCAGAGCTGCGCACATGCCGCCCTGGGCCGCGCCGGTGTGGGAGCGCGTGGGATACAGCTTGGTCAGCACCGCGGTGCGACAACGCTTGCCGGCTTCGAGCGCCGCGCGCATCCCCGCGCCGCCGGCGCCCACGATGACCGTGTCGTACTTGTGAACCTGCACCGCTTGGACCTCCGCCTTCCCAGGCGCCATCAGGAGATGTTCGGGTCGAATGTGAAGATGACCAGCGATCCCAGCGTGATGACCAGGGTTGCCGACACGTAGAGCAACATCTTGAGCCAGAACCGGGACTGCGGCCGATCGGCATAGTCATTGATCACTGTTCGCAGGCCATTGGTTCCATGCAGTTCAGCGAGGACGAGCATGAGCAGATCCCAGGTCCGCCAGAACGGCGAGGCCCAGCGGCCCGCGACGAAACCGAAGCCGATGCGCTGCACACCGCCATCGAGGATGTTCATGATGAACAGATGGCCGAGCACCAGGAAGAGCAGCAGAATCCCGGAGACCCGCATGAACAGCCACGCGTAGAGCTCGAAGTTCGTCCGCGCCTTCGGGCTGCCCGGCCGGCGCCGCGGGCTGCGCGGTGCCTCGAGGGCCGGGCCGGTGGCGCCGTCGATTGTTGTCGCCATCAGGACGCGCTCCCGAACAGGGTCTCAAACGTGTGCTTGAGCATGAAGAACGTGCCGGGGACGACGAGGATCAGCCACACGACGATCTCCGTGTAGAGCATCTGACGCTGGAAACGTGGACCGGACTCCCAGAAGTCGATCAGTGTGATTCGGATCCCGTTCAGTGCGTGGAAGACGACCGCGGCTACCAGCCCTACCTCCATCAGGTTCACGATCGGGTTCTTGTAGGTCGCGATCACAGTGTCATAGGACGACGGTGACACCCGCACGAGTGCGGTGTCCAGGACGTGGGCGAACAGGAAGAAAAAGATCAGTACGCCTGTGATCCTGTGGGCAACCCAGGACCACATCCCCTCACGGCCGCGGTAGAGCGTTCCCGCTGGTGCCTTCGGCACTGAAAGCTCCTCCGGACCTGCCTTCCGACAGGCTGGTCCTGATCGTTCCGTCCGGTGACTCGCGGTAACTTAGCTGGCCCGAGCCTCTCGCGTCGGCAGGCGGAGCGAAGCCGACGTGGCAGGTTCGGGCGGCCCCAAGGCGCCTTGAGACATCATGTGGATGATGGTTTGTGTGGACTCGATGTTAGTGCTGACCCCATGGGGGGGCATGCTAGCTCCCGTGACACTTAGGTGAGGTATGTCACAGAAAGTGATCGCCTTCATGGTTTGTCCCGGACGGTAGCGTCCGGACCCGCCGATCGTGCGGGCTTCGGGGCGTCACGGAGTAGCCGGCGGAGCTGTTGTAGGTGCCGGAGCAGGGGACGTGCTCGGGGGTTCCGTCGGGGTGGGCGAGACGACCGGCGTCGTGGGGGTCGGGGCGACGTTGGTGGGGGTCGGGCTGGGGGTCACCGCCTCGGTGGCGACCGGTAGCGCCGCGGTCGGGCTACTGGAGGTTGTCGGTGACGCTCTGCGGCCAGAAGAAAACCTGAGCGACGGTGCAACGCCGGTCGGGAGTACCCGAGGATTGAGGTTGTACTGATCGTCCGCCGTGGTGGTCGCAGCCAGGGTGCCGTTCCCGCTGGGCTCCTGTGGTTGGCCGGAGTCGGTGCCGGGGCTGAGGATCCCGCCGAGCGCTATCGCCGCGCCAACCGCCACGGACGCGGCGGCGACGGCAATAATCACACCGCGTCGGACCGGAGCTTCACCACCGTGGCTGATGTTCGACGCCGGCCTGCCATTCGGGGAGAAGCGATCAAGGAGTACTCCGGACGGGCCGATCGCGATGTCGCCCGAGACGGGTTCCAGACCGTCGTCCGGCACGGGACGTCTGTCGACGCCGAGTCCGGCGGAGCCCGGCGGGCCGGCGGTGCCCCGACGACTCGTCAGAGCGGTGGTACCCGTGACTCCCGCCGCGCCGGCCGGCGAGGGGTCCTTGCGCAGCCCGACGGCCAGCGCGGTCCGCGGCTTCTCGCGCACAGCGGAACCGACCGCAACCTCGGCGATTCCGTTCGTACCGACCACGCCGCCGATGTCGGTCGGGCCGTCGTATCGCCATCGCCATCGGTTGCCAGATCGCCATCGGCGTAGGCCGCCAGATTGCCAGCGGCGTTGGCCGCGGATGGGCCGGCGGTCGTTCCGCCGGCCGTGGTGGGGCTCAGGGCCACGGCGTCGGCGTCGGAGTCCCCGGTGGGCAGCAGATCGCCGCCGACGTCCTCAAGACCGGCCGAACCGGGCTCGACCGGCGCGTGGCCACCGTGGTCCGGCGTGTTGATCCCTGGTCTCGACCGGCCGTTGATGACGGCGGCGGGTACGGCCGCGGCGCCCTGGGCGATCGGCGCCAGCCGCTGACGGATCTCCGGTGCCTCCGGACGCTCGGGCGCGGGCCGGTCGAGCAGGTCGCTGAGCAGGTCGCGCAGCGGGCCGGCGAGCACGAACGGACGCCTGCGTCCCTCCACCACGGCAGTGAGAACCGCGTAGGTTTCCGGTCCTTCGAACGGGGGCTGCCCCTCCACCGCCGCGTACAGCGTGGCTCCCAGGCCCCACATGTCGCTCGCGGGACTACCGGAGGAACCACGCACCCGTTCGGGGGCGATGTAGGCGGGCGAACCGACGAGCGCGCCCGTGCCGGTGAGGGTAGAGTCGCCCTCGGTAGCCGCGATCCCGAAGTCGGTCAGGCGGACATGTCCGTCCCGGCCGAGTAGCACGTTGCCGGGTTTGATGTCGCGGTGCAGCACGCCCGCGGAGTGCGCGGCGGCGAGCGCGTCCACGAGGGTGAGCCCGATTGCCGCGACCTGTGCCGGCGGCAGTGGACCGTGCGTGCGGATGGCCTCGCCGAGGCTGTCGGCGTTCACCAGCTCCATGACGATCCAATGGCGTTCGGCCTCTTCGGCCACGTCATAGACGGAGACAATCGCCGGGCTGTGTAGACGGGCCAGCGCCCGGGCTTCACGCAGTACCCGCGCTCGGATCGCATCGCGCTCGACCTGGGTGCCGGCGAGCGGAACAAGGATCTCCTTGATCGCTACTGGCCGTTGGAGCAGCTCATCCTCGCCGCACCACACGACACCAGCGCCACCGCGACCGATTGGAGTATCCAGGCGGTAGCGCTGAGATACATATCGGGGTGTGCTGTGACGCGAGGAGTCGTCCGGCGGGCGTGTCGATCTGGCCATCTTCTCAAGTCTCGCAGACGCGTTGCTGGCTGTTTCGGCCGCCCTTGCCCAGCGCGGTCCGTTGGTCGCCGTTCACGGGCCTGGCCGGAACGTCGAGAAAAGCCGCCACATCAACGCCAGGTCGGCTGACCAGGTGGCGTCGGCTGTCGACCAGTACAACGCGTAGCCGTGGCCGTTACGAACAACTCCGCGATTGAGGACGCGCACCTTCTTCCCTCCGGATGTGTAGACAAACTCCCAGTCCGCCTGGATCGAGCCGTCCCCACCGTCACTCGGCGCAATCCGCAGCCGCTCGTAGTTCGGTACTTGCGCGCGCAGGCCGGGTTCGTGCGCCTGCCAGTCCACCAACGCGGATGGATTCGCCTGCATTGAGGTGTCGATGCGCAGGTAGGACCCGGTATCCGGATTGCGGAAATCGATTCGCTCGGTGCCGCCGGCAGGGTGCTGTTCCCACCCCTGTGGGTAGGCGATGGACCAGCCGGAGGAGCCACGATACGACTGCCAGCCCGCGGGCGGTGCCACCGGGGTCTGGTCCGTCGGTGGCAGGCCCGGATCATCGGCTGCCGCCGTGCCAGTGGGTGACGCCGCATCCGCGCCGCCCGGGGCCGAGGTCCTGGCCGTACCCGATGGGCGTGTCGTAGCGGATGGGCCGGTGCTGCCGGATCGGCCTGCCGTGCCGGCTGGGCCTGCCGTGCCGCTGGACGCGGCAGCCGACTCGGCGCGGTTGCCGGTCGACCCGTCCACGCCCGAGCCCAGTACCGCCGCCGAAGCCCCGGCCACGCCCAGGACGAGTGCCGTGCCGATGACGGCCACCAGCCGCCGGCGCTGGTTGGTGCCCGACCGGGAAGCCGCCCCTGGCAGCGACCCGGGTGCGGCCGGCAGGACCGTGTTCGCCGCGGCTGCACCGGCTGTACCGG
>NZ_CAUVXO010000037.1:9096-14967 GCF_963555865.1 Protofrankia sp. Cr1 | reverse complement strand
GGTGCGGCGGCTCGTGCGGCGGCTGGTGCGGCGGTCGGTGCCGTGGCCGACGCCGCGCTGGGATGAGCGGCCGCCTGCCCGGCATCCTCCCGGTCCGGGTCGAGGGCGTCGATGCCGGCCGGACGCCGTACGGCCTCGCGCTCAGCGACCTCCCGCAGCCGCTGTCTCGCCCGCGGCAGGGCTGGGCGGGCCGACGGCATCGCCGCCATGAGGTCATCGATGATCGGTGCGAGGGCGCCGGCGAGCCGGAACGGCTGGCGCCGTCCGTCGACGATCGCGGTGAGCGTTGCAATGGCGCTGTCGGACTCGTACGGCGGCCCTCCTTCCACCGCGGTGAACAGGGTCGCGCCGAGTGCCCAGATATCGCTACCTGGACCGCCCGCTCCGCCGCGCGCCCGCTCCGGGGCGATGTAGGACGGCGAGCCGAGAAGAACACCGGTCCGGGTCAGCGTCGGATCCCCGGCCGACAGCGCGATGCCGAAGTCGGTCAGCCGCGCGCGTCCGTCGGCACTGATCAGTACGTTGGCGGGCTTCACGTCACGGTGCACGATGCCGCTGCGGTGCGCGGCTTCCAGGGCGTAGCCGAGGCTGATGCCGATCCGGGCGACCCGCTCGCGGGGCAGCGGCCCGGAGCTGCGGATGATGTCCGCCAGCGACGGACCGTCCACCAGTTCCATGACGATCCACGGGCGGTCGTCGGAATCGAGCACGTCGAAGACCGACACGAGGCCCGGATGGTGTAGCCGGCCGGCTGAGCGCGCCTCGCGAAGGACTCGCGTGCGCAGGACCGCCTGTTCGTCCGCGGAGATCGACGGCGGAAGGCGGATCTCCTTGACCGCGACCTCGCGCTGTAGCAGCTCGTCGGTGGCCGCATAGACCACGCCGAAGCCGCCGCGGCCGAGCTCGTCACCGAGCCGGTAACGACCCCCGATGAGGCGGCGCGGGCGTGAATTGCGTCCAGCCCCGGGCTGTTCAGCCTCGGGCGTCGCGTCAGGGTAGAGCGGCATCCGTCCGTTTCACCTCCTCGTTCCCATCGTCGCGGATGTAGCCGACCTTTGCGGGTACCACCGTCCCGGTGGGTCACGGTGTCGGTGCCTGTGGTCGCCAAGCCCGCGTGGCCGACGGTTGGTCCACTTCATCACACACCACCGGATGGGAGGATGCCCGGCTCCGGCGGAACCGTCGGGCGCTGTCGGGCGCTGTCGGGCGTTGGGACAGCACCGGACAGCGCCCTGGGCCGCGTGTCCCGCCCGCCGTACCGGGACCGACCGGTCTGATGGCCGTGATCACGGTGTTCGCGATCCGGCTTTCGGGTCACGCCGGCAGCCAGACGTACACGCCGCCGGTGAATGTCGGTTGGCTCCCCGTCAGAAACGTCACCGTGTCGCGCAGCTCGGCCGCGTGCGGGGTTGGGCCGAGTATGACGGCACGTATCCGCAGGCGGGCGAAATCGTCCCGTGCCTGCGCGATCCGGGCCGGGGTCAGGGGTTCGGAGGACATGCCCTTCCCGACATCGGTCAATAATCGTGCCGTCGCCGTCGGCATTCGTCCACCCATATAGGCCTGCCCGTCTTCGGCCGGGCCGATGAAATACCCGCCGGGCATCGAAAAATGGAAGCGGGCTGCTGCCTGCCAGAAAAGTGGCGCGGTCTGGACCCCGCTCGGGTACGGCAGCACCAGTACGTTCGAATTCGTTGGGAGAATCTCAATGGCGTTGGTGGTGAAGAACGACGGAACATCAGGTGATCGTTCGACGGAGTATGGCCGTGGGACCAGCGGCAGGACGCATACCGCGGCGACAGCGACGGCCACGGTTGCCGTGAGCGGACCGCCGAGGTCGAGCTGAGAAGGTAACCGATCCAGAACGATGGCGAGGACGAGTCCCGCCATCAATGCTGTGCCGAGAGCAAACCTGTCGGGTAGCGCCGCGTCGAAGACAGGAATGCGGGCAACCAGATGCCACGGCAGTGGCAGGCCCGTCTCGATACCCCTGACGAGCAGCGTGCTGCCCAGGGTCAGGACCGCCAGAGCCGCGCCGGTGAGCCCGGCTATGCGTAACCTGAGGTCACGAAAGCCGATCACGGTCGCGGATACACAGATGATCAGAAGGGGCCAGTCGAGGTAGGCCATGTACTCCGGTGCGCCGCCCTGATAGGCGGCCGCCCGCTCGGTCTGTGCCGCCGAGGCCAGTAACTGCCGCGCGGAAGGAACGTAGAATCCCGTCAGGTCGCTTTTGAAGAAATTGGTGAGAAACGGGCTGCCGTGGCTCCGTGGAGATCCGAAGAACTGAATTCCCAGGGGGATGCCGGTCAGCGCGAGACAGGACAGGAAAGCGATCAGCAGTGCGCGGGCAGACCCGCCGGCACGGCGGACGTATTCCGGCCGGCTCGCCATCAGCAGGGCAAGTCCCAGCGTGGCCGTCACCGCGGTGATGAACAGGACCTCTTCACCGGTCAACAGCTGGAGACCGGCGCCCGTGCCCAGCAGGAGGCCTTTTCGTAGCGGCCGGCCAGTCTGCCGGACGATATCGGTGACCAGGCAGAGTAACAGCGGAATGGCCGGTGCGAGAACCAGGCTCAGATGCCCCGTACCGGCCGCCACCAGCGCCGGCGAAAAACCGTACACAGCGCCGCCGACATAGGCTGGGGCCGTCCGCACGCCGAGCGTGCGCGCAAAGAGGTAGGCGCCCGACGCCGAGAGTAAGAATGCCAGGACGACCAGCACGTTGTAGGATGCCACCGGGCCGGCGACGATGGTCAGCGGGGTCAGTATCAGGCCTGGAACCAGGACGGATGTGTTCCAGAGGGCGTTTATTCCTTCTGGCGCGTTTGCCAGGTGTGTGATGAACGGGTTCGACAGGCTGGTTACCGCATGCGCGGTGTGGGCAAGCCACCAACAGTACAGGCCGGTGTCGTTCGGATTACCGGCGATGATGTTCCGGGCGGGCTCGGACCAGACCCTGATGGTGAGCGCAAAGGCCAGCAGCAGGTAGCTTGATCCTATCAGCGCTTGCGGCCGTAACCGCCTCAGCCACCTCAGCTGCGTCGGCGTGGCTGGTGTCGGCGTGGCTGGTGTCGGCGTGGCAGGCACGGTCTGACCGACGGTCGACGGCTCGACGTTCTCCCCGGTCGTGGGTGCGGGTGCGGCCAGGTCGGCGGACCGCTGCTCCATTGCGTCCTCCACTGGCTACCAACAGGAAATCACAGCGGTGCCCGTCGTCCAACCATCGGCCTGAGCCGGTGCCCGGGACGAAGGTGTCGACAGTTGTCCTGCCCGTCCCTGAGTCCTGCCCGTCCCTGGGTCGTGCCGGTACCTGCTTGCCGTCGGTACCGGTGTCCGCGACGTCACGCCCCTCTTGCCGGGCACTCGTAATCATCGTCACATCGGCTGGCAGTGGCATGTCCCACGGAGTCAGCATCCCGACACGCGGTGCCTCTACCGGGCAGCGTCCGTCCCCCTGCCGGTCAATGCCGTGCTGGCGGTTGGTGCTGGCGGCTGATGCCGCTTCCTGGTACTGCCGCGTCGCAATGCTCGTCTGGGGGATGCTGAGCTCCGCATCGCGGGCGCGGGGTGCATGTGACGGGTACAGGGAGGTCTCCGGGTGAGCAGGCCGAGTGGTGGCGAAGAGACACCGGCGGCGGGCGCTGTCGACTGGGAGCACCTTCGGCGGATGGCGAGGGAAATTGCGGCCCGTGCGTACGCTCCGTACTCCCGCCTCCGGGTGGGCGCCGCAGCCGTGGTGGACGACGGCCGCCTGGTTGTTGGCTGCAACGTCGAGAACGCCTCCTTCGGGCTCACGCTCTGTGCTGAATGCAACCTGCTCGGCGCCTTGTATGCGTCCGGCGGCGGACGGCTCGTCGCGTTCGCCTGCGTGGACGCTGCCGGTACCCCGCTCGCACCCTGCGGTCGGTGTCGCCAGCTGCTGCACGAACACGGCGGTCCGGATCTTCAGGTAGCGCTGGCCGATGGTCCGCGTCTGCTCGGCGATCTTCTTCCAGTGGCGTTCGGGTCCACCGCGCTGCCACCGCCCGCCGATCCCGCCGAGATCCGTGCCGAATCCGCCGCGATCGGCGGACCGGCGAACGGCGGTGGCCGTCCATGACCTTCCACGTCATCGACCTGATCAGGACGAAGCGGGACGGCGGTCGGCTGTCCGACGCCGCCGTGGACTGGCTGGTCCGCGCCTACACCGACGGAGCTGTGGCCGACGAGCAGATGGCGGCTTTCCTGATGGCCGTGGTGTGGCGGGGCATGGAGCCGGCGGAACTGACCCGCTGGACCGCGGCGATGGTTGCCAGCGGTGAACGCCTCGACCTGTCCGGGGTGGGTCGTCCGACCGTGGACAAACACTCCACCGGTGGAGTCGGTGACAAGGTCTCGTTGGTCGTGGTTCCCCTTGTCGCGGCATGCGGCGCCGCAGTGCCCCAACTGGCCGGGCGTGGGCTGGGCCACACCGGCGGGACCCTGGACAAGATGGAGGCCATCCCCGGCTGGCAGGCGGCCCTACCGCCCGACCGGATGCGTGCGGTGCTGCGGGATGTCGGCGGGTTCATGGCCGCTGCCGGCGCCGGGCTCGCGCCCGCCGACCGCAAGCTGTATGCGCTTCGGGACGTGACTGGGACAGTGGAATCGATTCCGCTGATCGCGTCATCCATCATGAGCAAGAAGATCGCTGAGGGGACGTCCGCGCTGTTGCTGGACGTCAAGGTCGGCTCCGGGGCGTTCCTGACCTCACCTGCGGACGCGCGGCTGCTCGCCGAGACCATGGTCGAGCTGGGGAATGCCGAAGGCGTGGCGACCGAGGCGCTGCTCACGGGCATGGACACCCCCCTTGGACGGACCGCCGGCCATGCCCTTGAGGTTGCCGAGGCCGTGGAGACCCTGTGTGGCGGCGGACCGGCCGACCTGGTCGAGGTCACGGTGGCGTTGGCCCGGCGGATGTTGGCGCTGGTCGGTCTGGACGGCGGCGCGGACCCCGCGGACGTCCTCGCGGCGGGGACGGCGTACGACACGTGGCGCCGGATGGTCACCGCGCAGGGTGGTGACCCCGATGCCGCTCTGCCGAGCGCTGAGCATGTCGAGACCGTGTACGCGCCCGCCGGCGGTTTCCTGCGCACCTTGGAGGCGAGGGCCGTCGGGGTTGCCGCCTGGCGGCTCGGGGCGGGCCGTTCCCGCAAGGAGGACCCGGTGTCGGCGACCGCCGGTGTCCGGTGGTTGGCGGCTGTGGGGGACAGGGTCAGCGCCAGGTCACCGCTGCTGGAGCTCCACACCCACGATCCCGCCCGACTGCCGGCCGCACTGGAAGCGCTCACGAATGCCGTCGAGATCGGCGACACACCCCCGGTCGTCGAACCGCTGATCCGTGACCGCATCCACCTGTAGGACCGAGGGTGGTCAGCGGTGACGGTGAGCGGGGTAATTCAGGACGCGAGCAGGTCGGTGTCACCGAACTCGGCAAGGACGACCTCGAAGGGAATGTTTTCGCCGGGCTCGGCCCAGGCAGCGTCGATCGCCTGCCGGTCGGCTTCCTGCTCGGCTTCCGGGTATTCGTCGTCACAGAACGGCGCGGCACCAGGCTCGCTCACACCGTAACGGTATGCCGCCGGGGTCTGTCTGTGGATGGATTTTCTCAGGTTTCCCGTCGTGGTGACCTCGCGCGGGGAACGTGGTGGCGCAAGGTGGCGGTCGGGGTGGCGCCAACCGCTTGGCCGACCGGCGACCACCGGGTCGAGATCCTCGGGCGGGAGCAGACGGGCCACCGCCTGCCCGTCGCTGATGATCAGAAATGCCTCGCCGGAGCGGGTGCGATCAAGGTACTCGGCAACGTAGTCGATGAAGTCGCGGATGCTCACCGCCGAGCCCGAGCCCGAG
>NZ_CAUVXO010000037.1:7339-8626 GCF_963555865.1 Protofrankia sp. Cr1 | reverse complement strand
TCCGTTTCATCCAGTGATGGACGGTTTTCGTCTTTGCTTGATGGAAAACACATGTTTCGAACGGTAACGGATCAGAACCGGATCGCGGAAGAGCACCGTGTGTCCTACCGTGCATGATCGCAATAATTCCCCGCGGCGCGGGGAAGTCTGCTGTGGGCACCGACCCGCGGCTCCCGTACGGTCGGACGATGAGCGCGCCCGCCCCGCCACCGTCGTTGGACGCCATCCGTCGGGCGCCCAAGGTGCTGCTGCACGACCATCTCGATGGCGGCCTTCGTCCCGCGACCGTCGTCGAACTCGCCGACGAGGTCGGCTACGACGCCCTACCCACCGTGGCTGTGGACAAGCTCGCGACCTGGTTCCGCGGTGGCGCCCACAGCGGGTCACTGGTGCGTTATCTGGAGACGTTCAGCCACACCGTCGGGGTCATGCAGACCGCGGACGCGCTCGCTCGGGTGGCCCGAGAATGCGCCGAAGATCTTGCTGCGGACGGCGTCGTCTACGCCGAGGTCCGGTTCGCTCCAGAGCTGCACGTCGAAGGCGGGCTCGCACTCGACGCGGTGATCGAGGCGGTTCTGGACGGCTTCCGCGCCGGTTCGGCCGGGACCGGGCTGAAGATCCGTGCCCTGGTGACCGCCATGCGTCACGCGGCCCGGTCGTTGGAGATCGCCGAGGCCGCCGTCCGGTGGCGGGACAGGGGTGTCGTCGGTTTCGACATCGCCGGTGCCGAGGCCGGCTTCCCGCCCACCCGCCACCTGGATGCGTTCCAGTACATGCAGCGGGCGAACGGGCACTACACGATCCACGCCGGCGAGGCGTTCGGGCTACCGTCGATCTGGGAGGCGCTGCAGTGGTGCAACGCTGACCGTCTCGGGCACGGAGTTCGGATCATGGATGACATCGCCATCGACCCGGACGGTGATGTGATTCTCGGGCGGCTCGCCAACTACGTCCGTGACGTCCGGGTGCCGCTGGAGATGTGCCCCACGTCCAACGTGGACACGGGGGCGTGCGTCAGCATCGCCGAGCATCCCATCGGTCTGCTGCGCAGGCTCCACTTCCGGGTGACGGTCAACACCGACAACCGGTTGATGAGCGGTGTGACGCTGTCGAGTGAGTTCGCCACTCTGGTCGACACCTTCGGCTACGGCTGGTCGGACATTTCGTGGCTGACCGTGAACGCCATGAAATCGGCCTTCATTCCGTTCGATCAGCGTCTCGCCATCATCAACGATGTGATCAAGCCTGGTTTCGCACGGTTGCGCTCCGGTGGGTAGCCGGTCGGCC
>NZ_CAUVXO010000037.1:3836-6885 GCF_963555865.1 Protofrankia sp. Cr1 | reverse complement strand
GGCGTCGCGGCCGGGCCGGACGGCCGTCCGCGCTGTCCCTGGGCACTGTCCGCGCCCGAGTACATCGCCTATCACGACGAGGAATGGGGGCGTCCGGTCCACGACACCGTCGGCCTGTTTGAACGCCTCAGCCTCGAAGCATTCCAGTCCGGTCTTTCCTGGCTGACGATCCTGCGCAAGCGGGAGGCTTTCCGGCGCGCGTTCGCGGGATTCGATCCGACGGTCGTCGCGTCATTCGATTCGGCTGATGTCGAGCGGCTGATGGCGGACGCGGGCATAGTCCGCAACCGGCGGAAGATTCTTGCGACCATTAGCAATGCCCGTGCGGTCCTGGCGCTGGACGTGCCATTATTGCTCCGGGGGACGGGGCCTCCGGTGGCGCGAAAGAACTATGATCGCGCCACCTTTGGCCCTCTGGGCGAACTGGTCTGGTCGTTTCGGCCCGCTGCCACGGCGGCCCCGCTGGCACCGGCTGTGATCGCCGACGTACCCGCCTCCACAGCTGAGTCGGTGGCGCTGGCGAAGGCACTGAAAGCCAGCGGCATCGTTTTTGTCGGCCCGACGACAGCCTATGCCCTGATGCAGGCGTGTGGCCTGGTCAACGACCACCTCGCCGCCTGCGTGAACAGGTAGCCGGTGGGTGATCCGTCCACCGGCACGGCCTGCGTCCGAGGGTGCGGGCCCAGCTCGGGCCGACCCCGCGAGGTCGCGCGGTCCCGATGGGCCGGGCTGATCCGCTACGATAACTGATCATGTCGGACGTAGTGGTACTCGCGATTGTCAGCGTGGCCGTGACCGGCCTGGGCGTGCCGGGAATCCTGGCGCTGGCGGGCCGGCTGGAGTCGCGGCGGTCGCAACGGCTCGCCATTGGAAAGGAATGGCTTGACGTGCTCGACTTCGCAGCCGAGCAGCTGGCGAGATCCCAGCGAACCACCGGGCAATGTATCGGGCTGTGGTCCAGGGGAATCATGGACAACGACGACGAGGCACGGGAATGCCTCAAGCGTCGCAACGAGGCGAACGAAGCGGCTCGCACCGCCTATGGGCGGCTGTGTATCAGATTCGGCCCGGCCTCGGCCGTCGTACGGCACTATGACGAGGCGGTCGAAAGCACGCAACGGCTGACCGAGGTGCTGCGAGGCTATCGGGCTGGCGACACCTACGACGCCTGGGCGCAGCAGGCCGGCGCCGAGTCCGCGGAGCTCACCGCCGCGAACGAAAGGTTTCTCAACGTAGCCAACAGGGCGATGTCGGCGACGGCGCTGTCAGCCAAGGCGATGTCGGCCAAGGCAGTGTCATCGAAGCCAGCGCCGGCGAAGGCCGTGTCGGCCAAGGCGGCGTCGGCCAAGGCGGCGTCGCCGGAGGCAGTGGCAGCGACGGCTGCGAAGGCGCCGGCGCCGAAGGATGTGCCGCCGAAGGATGTGCCGGCGAAGGAGGTGTCGGCCCGAAAATGACACGTGATGACCCGTCCGAGTGCCAGGGTCCCCGAATTTTCGCGAAGCGGACGTTCGGGGACGGCCCTATTGCCGGGCGTTCTTATTCGGGGACGGCAGCGAGGACGTCGCGGGTGGCGGACATGCCGAGCCTGGTCGCGCCAGCCTCGACGAACGCGAGTGCCTGTTCGGCGGTGCGGATGCCGCCGCTGGCCTTGATGCCGAGCCGGCCACCGATCGTCGCCCGCATCACCCGTACCGCCCGCAGGCTCGCCCCGCCGGCGGGGTGAAAGCCGGTCGAGGTCTTCACGAACTCGGCACCGGCCGTTTCAGCTGCCCGGCAGGCCGCCGTGATGCTCGCGTCCGGGAGCAGGGCACTTTCGATGATCACTTTGAGGATCACGTGCGGTGGGACCGACAGTCGTACCTCCGCGATCTCGGTCTCGATCGACCGCCAGTTCCCCTCCATCGCGCAGGCCAGGTCGATGACCAGGTCGATCTCGTCCGCGCCGTCGGCCACCGCCCGGCGTGCCTCCTCGGCCTTGACGACGGTCAGGTGGGTACCGTGCGGAAAGCCGATCACCGAGGCGACCGCGAATGCGGGATCGGCCGATCGGGCCTGTGAGCCGTCCGGGCCGCTACGACGTGCCGCGGCGGCCGCCAGGTAGACGTGGGTGGGCGCGACACACACCGTGGCGACTCCGAGCTCGGTCGCCTCGGTGCACAACGCGAGGACCTCCTCGCCGGCGGCTTCGGGCCGCAACAGAGTGTGATCGATCATCCGGGCCAGTTCGGACCGGCGCGGCAGTGGAGCACCAGGCGCGGATCCGCCGGCTCCGACTGGACGGTCCTCACGGCCTGGACCGTCCTCACCGGGGGAGATGCTTGCCATGCAGCCCATCATTGCGGGTGGAAGCGAACGGGACCATGGCACTGTGCAGGAGGCGAACGAATCGTGCGGGTCGACGTCGTCGAACATCCCCTGGTAGCGGCGCGGTTGACGGTGCTGCGTAACAAGAGCACCGAACCGCCCGTGTTCCGGGTGGCCTTGCGTGAACTGGCGACCATGCTGATCTATGAGGCTGCCCGGGAGCTGGTCACCGTCGGGTACACCGTGGCCACCCCGCTCACCCCCACCAGCGGGCGCAGGCTGGCCACGGCACCGATCGTCATCCCGGTGCTGCGGGCCGGGCTGGGGATGCTGGAGGCGGCGCTCGGCCTGCTGCCCGAGGCGCGGACGGGCTTCATCGGCCTGGCCCGGGACGAGAAGACCTTCCAACCGCACGCCTACCTGGAGTCGTTGCCGGAGAACCTCGCCGGGTATCCGGTGCTGCTCCTGGACCCGATGCTCGCCACCGGTGGATCAGCGGCACACTGCCTGAACCTGCTGGCCGACCGCGGGGCTACCGGTATGATCATGATCTGCGTGCTCGCCGCACCCGAGGGCATCGCGGCACTGGACGCGAGCGGTTTCGACGTGCGGGTGGTCACCGCGAGCATCGACGAGCGGCTGAACGACGACGCCTTCATCGTCCCGGGTCTCGGGGATGCCGGCGACCGCCAGTTCGGCGCGGTCTGACTGTCCCCGCGCATCAACGACGTATCGGCCCCCGGCC
>NZ_CAUVXO010000037.1:0-3393 GCF_963555865.1 Protofrankia sp. Cr1 | reverse complement strand
GCGCCGTCTGGTGCGGACCCACCGAGTCGACCCTGATCCAGTTGTCCCGATCCAGTAGGCACAGGTCCGCCCCCTGGTTGTTGTTCGCTGTCGGTGGGTGCGGGGAGTGGCCGCGGTCGGGGTGAGTGTCGCGGTGACGATCGTTGCGGCTACCCTGCGTCTGGACTGTACGGGTTTGGGGGGTCGTGATGGCGGATGCCGACGAGACCGCGGGGCTGGGGGCGGTTGGCCGGTCGGAGAACCCACCGCCGGTGCGGGTGTTCATCTCGTATGCGCATGAGTCCGAGGCGCATGCGGAGGCGGTGCGGGATCTGTGGGTGCTGCTGCGCCGGTTCGGGGTGGACGCCCGGCTGGATCGGCCGGCGGCGGAACAACGCCAGGACTGGCCGCTGTGGATGATCGAGCAGGTCCGTGAGGCGGATTTTGTGCTGGTGGTGGTGTCGCCCGCGTATCGGCGGCGGGCGGAGGGCCAGGCGGGCGCGGACGAGGGTCGTGGGGTGCAGTTCGAGGCGGCGTTGATCCGAGAGGCGCTGTACGCGCAGCGGGCGATCACGCTGGAGCGGGTGCTGCCGGTGGTGCTGCCGGGTATGTCCACCGCCGATATTCCGGTGTTCTTGCAGCCGACGGCGGCGACGAGCTATCCGGTGGGGGCGTTCACCCTGGCGGGGGTGGAGCGGCTGCTGCGGGTGCTGACCGGGCAGCCGGGCGAGACAGAACCCCCGGTGGGGCAGGTGCCGCCGCTGGGGGTGCGGGCGCCGGTGCTGTCGTCAGAGACAGGTGGGGCGCGGGTGGCGGGGCTGGTCCGGCCGGTGCGTCAGGACCTGACCGTCGAGGTGACGGTCACCGAGAGGCAGCTGAGATGCCGGACCGTGTTGGCCGGGACGGTGCTGGGGGAACGGTCCGGGCCGGTGCCGGTGGGGATGGACCGGGTGTGGGACGGGCTCGGTGGGGTCCCGCTGGTGGTGGAGGCGGGTCTGGCGGAGGCGGGGCGGCGGTTGTGCGCGGCATTGTTCGACCCTGAGACGCTCGGTCGGATCGTCGACCTGGCGGATCATTCCCCGTGGGGGTCCACGGTCGAGCTGGTGGTGGCCGCCGACGGTGCGGCGGCGGGCTGGCCGTTTGAGTTACTCCGGCTGCCGGACGGGCGGGTGCTGGCGACCCTGCCTGCGGTGCGGCTGCGACGGCGGCTGCCCGGGGGCGGGCCTGCGGGGCAGGCGGGGCAGGCGGGGACGGTGGGGCCGCTGCCGGGGCCGTTGAAGATCCTGGTGGCGGTGGCGGCACCGGCGGAGACCCGCACGGCCAGTCCTCCGCTGGATGGGGAAGCGGAGATGCAGGCCGTGTTGGACGCGGTCGGCCCGCTTGCGGGAGTCGACAGCGCTGCGCAGGTGCGGATTCTGGAGGTCGCCGGGCTGGTGCAGATTGAGCAGGCGCTGCGCGCCGATCAATATCATGTGCTGCATCTGTCCGCGCACGGCTCGGCGGAATCGGTCGAGCTGGAGGACGAGGACGGTAACCCGGTCACGGTCAAGGCCGGTGCGCTGGCGGGGGCGTTGCGGGCCGGGCGGCGTCCGCTGCCGCTGGTGGTGCTGTCGTCGTGCGCGGGGGCGGGGCGGGGGACCGAGGGGCTGGCCGCGACGCTGCTGCGACTTGGGGCGGACCGAGTGCTGGCGATGCAGACGGCGGTGACCGATGGCTACGCCACCGCCTTGGCGGGCCGTTTCTACCGCAGCCTGGCAGGGGAGGTGGGGGTGACCCCGGCGGGGGCGTTGGCGGATGCCCGGCGGGGGTTGGAAACCGACCGGGTCGAGGCGTCCCGCCGCGGCGGTGCCGACGGTCGGATGCGGCCGGAGTACGGGATCGCGACGCTGCTGTCGGTTGGTGAGGATCCGCCGCTACTCGACCCGGCCGTCCCGACGGTGCTGCTGAGTAGGGCAACGACCGCGCCGACGGGTGGGTCGGTGCGGTCGTTGCGGATCGGGGAGCTGATCGGCCGACGGGCCGAGCTGCGCACGACCGTGGCGGTACTGCGGTTGGGGGAACGGGCCGGGGTGAAGCTGACCGGGGTGATGCTGACCGGGATCGGCGGGATCGGGAAGACCGCGATCGCAGGCCGGGTGCTGTCCCGGCTGGCCGATGAGGGCTGGCTGACCGCGGTCCACGGCGGGGCGTGGAACCCGCAGCGGCTGATCGGCGAGGTGGCGCAGGCGATCGCCGGCCGCCCGGAACTGGCCTCCGTGCACGCGGAGCTGGTGGACCGGCGGGTGGAAGACACCGCCAAAGTGGAGGCGGTCGGGCGGTTGTTGGCCCAGGCCCGGCTGCTGGTCGTGTTCGACGACTTCGAACAGAACCTGACGCCCGGCGGGGAACGTTTCCTCGATCCGGGTTTCGCGGAAGTCTTCGATGGTTTGTGCGCGGCGGGCTGTGCCGGTCGGCTCCTGGTGACCTGCCGCTATCCGGTCCCCGATGCGGACAGCTATCTGCTCCCGGTGGGTGTGCCGGCGCTCAGCCCCGCCGAGTTGGGCCGGCTGCTGCTGCGGCTGGGTTCGTTGGCCGGGGTGAGCGCCGCTGACCGGCGGTTGCTCGCCGCGACGATCGGCGGGCATCCTCGGCTGATCGAGTTCGTGGACGCATTGCTGCGCGACGGTGCCCGCGGGCGCCTGCCCGAGGTGACCCGCAGGCTGCGGACGCTGGCCTCCGAGCAGCATGTTGATCTGACCGCCTCCCGGGATCTGCATCAGGCCGTCGCCGACGTGGTGCTGCTCGGGGCCCGTGACATCCTGCTGACCGCGCTTGTGGGTCTGCTCGACGGCGAACAGGAGGAGCTGCTGTTGCAGGCGGCAGTGTCCACCCTGCCGCTGACCGTCGAGGACCTGGCCCGCTGCCGGTGGGAGAGCGACCCGACCGACGCCCGGCGGGCCGTGGTGCGGCGGGCGTCGGCTCGGCTGGTGGATCTGACGCTGCTGGCCGCCGATGGCGGCCAGCAGGTCGTGCATCCGTGGGTCGCCGCCGCGTTGGAATCCCACCAGGGTGACGGGTTCACCGGGCGGCATCGGCGGGCTGAAGCGATGCGGCTACACCGGCTCCAGACCGGCCGGGGCGGGTTCGATGATTTCGTCGAGATCGCCCGTCATCAGGCCGCGACCGGCCGGCATGAGGAGCTGGTCGGCTTCGCTGGCGCGGTCGCAGACCTGCTCGCCAGGCAGCTCGGTGAGCTGTCGGTCACCGCGTTTCTCGGCCAGGTCCTTCCCTTTCTGCCTCCCGCTATCCCCGGCTACCTGCCGTTGGCCGATCGGGAAATCGCAGCGCTGGTCAACATCGGGAAGATCAGTGCGGCTCGTGCACGGACCCACACGCTCCTTGCGTTCGCCCGCTCCCGCGCCGAAGCCGACCCGA
>NZ_CAUVXO010000036.1:23057-25781 GCF_963555865.1 Protofrankia sp. Cr1 | reverse complement strand
CGCGACGCCGGCGGATCTTCCGGGCGGCGGGGGCGCGCCACGCGGGGCCGTGGTATGCCCCGGTCGGTGCCGGGCTCGGACGCGGGCGTCCGGCCGACGACGTCACCCTCGACACGGTCACCGCCGACACGGTCACCGCCGACACGGTCACCCCTGACACGGTCATCGTCGATGACTTCACCCTCGATGACGCGGTGCGGGTCATCTCCCATTCCAGGGCGCCGACGGGAGCCGGCTAGCCGGTCCATGGTCGACTCGGCGAGCGTCTTGGCCAGTTTCACCCGTCGGATCATCCCTCGCGGCGATGACAGCGCAGAAGACGCGCCGATCATGACCTGGAAGGTCCGGTCGCTGCCGCGCCAGTGCTCGCGCAGGATGGCCTCGCCCGCGCCCAGCTGAAGGCGACGGAACGCGAAAGCCACGAGCGCAATGTCGTCCAGCTGACCCACGACGGGAATCAGGTTCGTCAGCCGGTTGCGCGGCGAGACCAGATAGGCGAGGGATGCCGCAGCCTCCATCTTGGCCGACTGCGACACCCGCGGGTCGACGAGAACCCGCCGCAACATCACCACGAGATCGGGCACGAACGTCGCGATCTCGCGGCCGACCTCCCGTGCGGCGTCCTTGTCCAGCGAGACCATGGGCTTCCTCCGAAACGACGGCGGGACCAGGCGGGTCATGCTGGTACCCGGCCCAGTACAAGATCCGAACCGGCACAACATGATGTCCGGCGCCATCGTAGGCGACGAAACGCGCGTCCGAACCGCCCCGGACCGGTCACCGACCCCGTCGCCGGATCAGTGGACGCGAAAGCCGCGCCGGGTCTTGCGACCGAGATAACCTGCCTTGACAAGGTGTTCAAGCAGGGGCGCCGGGGCGTATCCGGGCTCCCGGAACTCCAGGTACAGCGTGCGCACAATGGCAAGCGTCACGTCCAGGCCTACGACGTCGGCGAGCTCGAACGGCCCCATCGGATGAGCGCAGCCGACCTTCATCGCCGTGTCGATGGCCTCGACATCCGCGTAATGCGCCTCCAACATCCTCACGGCGTCGTTGAGATACGGGAACAGCAGCGCGTTGACGATGAACCCGGCACGGTCCGCACAGAGCACCGGATGTTTGCCGGCCGCCCGCGCGACCTCCAGAACCGTCGCGGTGACGTCGTCGGCGGTCAGAACGGTCGGCACGATCTCCACCAACCGCATCACCTGGGCCGGGTTGAACCAGTGCATCCCCACCACATCCTGGGGACGCGACGTGGCGGTCGCACACTCGATCACCGGCAGAGACGACGTGGTGGTCGCGAGGATCGCCCCGGGTCGGGCGATCGCGTCGATCTCGGCGAACAGGGCTCGCTTGACCTCGAGATCCTCCACGACCGCCTCAATGATGAGGTCACAGTCTGCGAACGTGGCAAGATCGGTCGTGGCCCGCACCCGCGCGAGGGTCGCGGCCCGCTCATCCAGGGTGATCCGGCCCTTGGCGACCGCCTTGTCCAGCGACCACTCGAGTTTCTTGCGGACGTCGGCGATCTTCGCTTGGCCGCGCGCACGCAGGACCACGTCATAGCCGGAGCGGGCAGCGACCTCGATGATCCCGCTGGCCATGGTTCCGGTACCGATGACACCGATCGTGCGCACCGGTCGGGTCGGCGCGCCCGATCGGCGGGTCCCGGTCCCGGCTGCGGTCCCGGACGCGGAGGACATGACGGAGTCCGATGTCACGGCATCGACGATCTCGGATGAATCGGGAGCCGCGTAGGTGTAGAAGCCGCGGCCGGTCTTGCGACCGAGCATCCCGGCGGTGACCAGTTGCTTGAGTAGGGGCGCCGGAGCGTGCAGGTGGTCCCGGGATGTGTGGTAGATCGAATCGAGGATCTCGTACGCGGCGTCGAGGCCGATCAGATCCAGCAACGCCAACGGGCCCATCGGATGACCGCAGCCGAACCGCATGGCCGCATCGATGTCCTCACGGGTGGCGTAGTGGGCCTCCAGCATCCGCACGGCATTGTTGAGGTAGCCGAACAGCAGGGCGTTGGCGATGAAGCCGGCCCGGTCCCCGGCGACAACGGCGGTCTTGCCGACCTTCGTGACCAGCATCTCAAGATCCGCCAACACCGCCGGGTCCGTCACCACCGTACGGATGATCTCTACAAGGCCCATCACCGGCGCCGGGTTGAACCAGTGGGTGCCGACGACCCGCGAGGGCCGGGACGTGCCGGCGGCCAGCTCGGTGATCGACAGTGAACTCGTGTTCGTCGCGATGATCGTTCCGGACGGACACAGTGCGTCCAACTCGGCGAGAACCGCCCGCTTGTCCTCAATCCGCTCGGGCACCGCCTCGACGACCAGCCCACAGGCCGCCACAGCCGACAGGTCGGTGCCGGCGTGGATCCGGCCGAAGAGCGCGTCCCGGTCGGCCTCGGTCAACTTGCCGCGGCTGACCGCCCGGTCGGTGGAGTGGCGGATGTGGCCGAGCCCCCGGGCGAGTGTCTCGTCGTTGAGCTCGACGCCCACCACGTCGATGCCGGCGCGGGCAAGGACCTCAGCGATCCCCGCGCCCATGGTGCCGAGTCCGACAACTCCGACCTTCGCGAAGTCCTGGGCCATGCCGACCACCCCTCTCGTCGCTGTGTCCATGCCCGCTGGCGGTGCGCGAGATACTCTCAGATCTTTGGCGCACAAGCGCACGATCGCCATCCGACGTGGCATCCATGAGAAACCG
>NZ_CAUVXO010000036.1:21563-22431 GCF_963555865.1 Protofrankia sp. Cr1 | reverse complement strand
CGAGGGTCAGAAACGGCGACGGAATGGTGCAGCCGAGCGCGGCAGCGGCCGAGTCAACCCCGGCCAGTTGATCGCGCACGGCCTCCCACGAAGCGTCACTCATCAACCCCGCCACCGGCAGCGGGCACGCCGCCAACACCCATCCGCGGTCGACCACCACAAAGCCGCCGCACATTCCCTCCAGGGCCCGCACCGCGGTCATCATGTCCTGGTCCGCGACCCCGATGACGGCCAGATCGCCGGGAGCCACGCTCGTGGCCATCGCGATCGCACCCTGACGCAGGCCCACCCCGCGGATGAAACCCACCCGCATTCCGCCGGCCCGGTCCGCCCCCCGCGTGACCAGGGCGACCTTGAGCAGGTCGTGCCCGGGATCGGCCGCCGCATGACCGGTGCCGCCGTCTGCACGGCCGGGCCGCACCGCGACGACCTCGACCCCGGCAGTCCCGTCCGCCGCGACGCTCACCTGCACGCCCCTGACCGGGCCGGCGGAGTCCGGGCCGGCCGCGGTCGCCGCAACGGCGAAGGAACCGCTGAACAGGCCGGACGGCAGGGTCACCCGCTCTCGGGTCCAGTCCGGGAGCACATCGAGGTTGTCGAACAGCGGACGGCCGCGCTCGGCGGCCATCCGCCCGTTGACGAGAACGATCTCCGGCGGCCCGGATCCCGCGATGTCGCTGACGATCTGGATGTCGGCCAGGTGCGCCGGCGCGAGCGATCCGAGCAGGTGGTCCAGGCCGTACCGACGGGCCGGATCGAGGGTGGCCATGCGGATGGCGGCCATCGGCTCCACGCCGGCCCCGACCGTACGGCGGACCACCCGGTCGAGGTGGCCGTGGTCGGCGATTTCGGTGATCTTCCATGCGCC
>NZ_CAUVXO010000036.1:19365-21054 GCF_963555865.1 Protofrankia sp. Cr1 | reverse complement strand
TAAGGGAACGGATTGACGGGGCAGCCACGTCCCGATGTCCGGGAGGCTCGCGCCAGCCCGCGTGCCCGTACCGCCGCCGGCCGGGGAGGTCCTGGCAAGCAGGCGCACCGGGGTCCCGGAGGCGGTCACGAGCCGCGCACCGCGCGGTCCGCACAGCGCGACCGGCAGGCCGGCGTCCACGAGCAGGGTGACCGTCCCTCGGGGCACTACGAGACGAGCGAGCTCCCCGGGCGTCAGCAAGGTCTGTTCTAACCGGACATACGGATCGACATAGGCCGGCAGGAGGTAGCGGCCGGAGGCATCCAGGGCGCGGCGGGCACCCAGCGTCCCGGGGCGTGTCACCGCGGCTATGAACCGACCGGCGATGAGCAGGTCACGACGCCGCAGCTCACCGGTTTGGACGACGACCATCACGCCGCCGCGGACGACCAGATCCGCCTCCTGCGTTCCGTTCGCGACCCGCCGCAGCTGCTCGAGCTCCGCCGCGGTCGGCGCCAGGTGGGACGCGCCAACGGCATCGAACCCGGTACGGCGGACCGGACGCGCGGCGCGGGCCGTCCCACCGGCCGGCGCCGCCGGCGCAGCTTCGGGCGAGCAGAGCGCCGGGGCGGACGCGAGCCGCATCCGTTCACGGTCACGCTCGGCGGTCATATAGCCTCCGAAAACCCAGGTCTGGCGAGCACGGTGTAGGGCGCAATGCAACGCAACGCCCCCGCCCGATTCGGCTCAGCGACGTCGCCCGGATTCCGGCACGCACCAACCTCACGGCCTCGGGCCGGGCCGCACACGGCAGAGCAACACCCGGTATGGCGTCGAGCAGCGGTGCGGAACGACGGAACAACGGAACGACGGAACGACGGAACAGCGGATGAGGGGCGTGGCGTCATCACTCTGCCGCCATGCGAGCCGGTTGTGCTCACGAACCCGCGGCTTGTAACGTTTCCGTAACCGAGTCGTCCCGGGCCGACACAAGCGGGACCCCTGGCCGGGCGGACCGACCACGCTGCGTCCCTGCTGCCGGGCGCTCTATGCTTCCACGTGTGTTGCTGAGCCCGCATGAGCAGGAACGGCTGCTGATCCACGTCGCGGCCGGCCTCGCCCGGGAGCGACGAGCCCGCGGCCTGCGGCTCAACTACCCCGAGGCGACCGCCGTCATCACGTCCTTCCTCCTGGAGGGCGCGCGTGACGGGCGTACTGTCGTCGATCTGATGACGGCCGGTCGCAGCGTACTGACCCGCGAGGATGTCATGGACGGCGTCCCCGAGATGCTTGCCGATGTCCAGGTCGAGGCGACCTTCCCGGACGGCACCAAACTGGTGACCGTGCACCAGCCGATCCCGTGAACGGCGTCAGGCCGGGCGAAATCCGCCACGGCGACGGCCTGGTGGAGATCAACCCGGGGCGCCCCATCCTGACCCTGCGGGTTCGCAACCTCGGCGACCGTCCAGTCCAGGTTGGGTCGCACTACCATTTCGCCGCGGCCAATCCGGCGCTGGACTTCGATCGGGACGCCGCCTGGGGGCACCGGCTCGCCGTACCCGCCGGCACCGCCGTCCGCTTCGAGCCCGGGGTGGACCGCGAGGTGGACCTGGTGCCGCTCGCCGGCCGACGGATCGTACCGGGCCTGCGGGCCGAATCGGCCGGCCCGCTGGACGCGGCCGGGTCGAACACGGCCGAGCCGGACGGGAC
>NZ_CAUVXO010000036.1:14872-18950 GCF_963555865.1 Protofrankia sp. Cr1 | reverse complement strand
GATCCGGTGAGCCGGTATCTGGACCGCGCGCGCTACGCCGACCTGTATGGTCCGACGGTCGGTGACCGCATCCGGCTGGCGGACACCGACCTGTTCATCGAGGTGACCGAGGACCGCAGCCGCGGCCCGGCCGGCGCCGGCACCGGTGACGAGGCGGTGTTCGGCGGCGGCAAGGTGATTCGGGAATCCATGGGGCAGGCCCGGGCGTCGCGCGCGGAAGGCACCCCCGATCTGGTCATCACCGGCGCGGTCGTGCTGGACCACTGGGGCGTGGTCAAGGCCGACATCGGCATCCGGGACGGCCGGATCGTGGCGCTCGGCAAGGCCGGCAACCCCGACACCATGGACGGTGTCCATCCCGACCTGGTGATCGGGCCGGGTACGGAGATCCTCGCCGGAAACGGGAAGATCCTCACCGCGGGTGCGGTGGACTGCCACGTGCACCTGATCTGTCCGCAGCAGGTCCCCGAGGCCCTCGGCGTCGGCATCACCACGCTGATCGGCGGCGGCACCGGACCGGCCGACGGCACCAGAGCTACCACCGTCACCCCCGGCCCGTGGAACCTCGCCCGGATGCTGTCGGCGATGGACACGCTGCCGGTGAACGTCGTCCTGCTCGGCAAGGGCAACACGGTGGGTGAGGGCGCGCTGTGGGAGCAACTGCGCGGCGGTGCCGCCGGCTTCAAACTGCACGAGGACTGGGGGTCGACGCCCGCCGCGATCGACGCCTGTCTGCGGGTCGCCGACGCAGCCGGAGTACAGGTGGCGCTGCACTCCGACACGCTCAACGAGGCCGGTTTCGTCGAGGACACCCTCGCCGCGATCGCGGGGCGGGCCATCCACGCCTACCACACCGAGGGTGCCGGCGGTGGCCATGCACCGGACATCATCACCGTGGCCGCGGCACCGAACGTCCTACCGAGCTCGACGAACCCGACCCGGCCGCACACGGTCAACACCCTCGACGAGCACCTCGACATGCTCATGGTCTGCCACCATCTGAACCCGACGGTGCCCGAGGACCTAGCCTTCGCCGAGAGCCGGATCCGGCCGTCCACCATCGCCGCCGAGGACATCCTGCACGACCTCGGCGCCATCTCGATGATCGGTTCGGACTCGCAGGCCATGGGACGCATCGGCGAGGTCGTCCTGCGGACCTGGCAGACCGCGCACGTGATGAAGGCGCGGCGCGGCGTGCTGCCCGGGGACGGCCGGGCCGACAACGCCCGCGCCCGGCGTTACGTCGCCAAGTACACGATCTGCCCGGCCGTCGCGCACGGCCTGGACGCCGAGATCGGCTCGGTGGAACCGGGCAAACTCGCCGACCTCATCCTCTACGACCCCGCGTTCTTCGGCGTCCGGCCATCCGTGGTCATCAAGGGTGGATGTGTCGCCTGGGCGGCGATGGGCGACGCCAACGCGTCTATCCCGACTCCGCAGCCGGTGCTGCCGCGTCCGATGTGGGGGGCTGCGCCCGGCCCGGCGGCCGCATCCTCGCTGACGTTCGTCGCCCCGGCCGCCCTCGACGACGGTCTGCCCCAGCGGCTCAACCTGGCCAAGCCGATGGTTGCCATAGCCGACGTGCGCCGGCGTGGCAAGGCCGACCTGCCCGAGAACACGGCGACACCCGACATTCGGGTCGACCCGGAAACGTTCACCGTGAGTATCGACGGGGATGCCGTCGACGCCGCGCCCGTGGCCGAGCTCCCGATGGCCCAGCGCTACTTCCTGTTCTGATCACCATTCTGATCACCGTTCCGACAGCCACCCGGAAGGATCCTGGATGCCAGCTGCGAGCCGGGCGGCGTTGCTGTTACTGGCGGACGGCCGGCTACCAGCCGGTGGACACGCGCATTCCGGCGGTATCGAGGCCGCGGTCGTCGATGGCAGCGTCCGCGATCTCGACGATCTCGAGCGGTTCCTGCGTGGCCGCCTGGCTACCGCAGGCCTGGTCACCGCCACCTTCGCCGCGGCCGCCTGCCGCTCCTACCCAGCGCCCGGGGCGCTCCTGAACAGGATCATCATCGAACTGGACGCGGAGCTCGACGCGCGGACGCCGTCACCGGCGCAACGGTCCGCGAGCCGCGCACAGGGTCGTGCGCTGCTGCGTGCGGGTCGCGCGGCCTGGCCGGGAATGCGCTGTCCGATCCCGGCGCCGCACCATCCGGTCACGTTCGGTCTGGTCGCCGCGCACGCCGGCATCTCCCCCGCCGACGCTGCGCTCGCGCTGGCCTATGGCGTGGTCAGCGGGCCAGCGGCGGGCGCCATCCGCCTGCTCGGCCTGGACCCCCTGGCGGTCACCGCCGTACTCGCGTGCCTGGCGGCCGATCTGGAGCACACCGCCGCCGAAGCCACGGCATCCTGCGACCGCCTGCCCGCGGACCTGCCTGCGCTCACCGGACCGCGCCTGGACCTCCTCGCCGAGCGCCACCGGGCTGCCGAGGTCCGCATGTTCGCGTCCTGACCCGATCGGCCGAGCCGATCGGCCGAGCCGGCCTGCGTTCCATCCGCCGGCCAACCTGAACGATCTTTCGAGGTTTGTACGATCAACAAGGCGACGATCGGCGCACAAACCTCGAAAGATCGCTAGGAGTCGGCGGGACGACCTGCCGCCAGTGCTCTGCGGGACAACCGATCGGCGGTGCGGGTGGTTTCCGGTAGACGGTGACGCGGCGCGAGATCGAGAATGCACTGACATGCCGTATCCAGGTCGATGCGGTGCCCCACGGAGACGAAGACCTCCTTGACACCCGTCTGGGTACGCAGCGCCCGGCCGACCGTGTCACCGCCGTCGACAATCGGCGACCACGAGCCCCGCTGGACCCCCGGGCGACGGTAGTTTCCGATGAACGACGTTTTCGCGACGCCGACCGTCGGCAGGTCGAGCGTGACCCCAAGATGGCAGGCAAGCCCGAACCGGCGTGGGTGCACGAGGCCGTAGCCGTCGCAGACCAGCAGATCCGGAGGATTGCCGGCAGGGAGCTCCGCCCACGCAGCCAGCAACGCCGGTAGCTCGCGGAAAGACAGCAGACCCGGCACGTACGGGAAGGCGGCCCGGCCCGCGGCGGTGGCGTGACCGATCGGCTGCCAGTCGGGAGCGGCCAGCAGGACAACCGCACCGGCGACGCGGTCGGTGGCCGTGTCATAAGCAACGTCAAAGCCCGCCACAGTGTGTACCGTGCGCGGCCCCGGGCCCACCGCGTCCACCTGATCGCGCAGCTTTTCCTGGATGGCTACCGCGTCCTCGATCCGCATCGGTTCTCCGCCCCGTCAGCCACGGTCCACGGCCACGGTCCACGGCCACGGCCACGGCCACGGCCACGGCCGGACGATGTGATTCTGATGCTGGCCCCACAGCATCAGAATCACATCGTTACCTGAGCTCGTCCGCCCGCAGGGCCGGATGGCGAGTGCGAGTGCGAGTGCGAGTGCGAGAGAGATCCTGAGAAGGTGTAGCGATGCATGTCGAGCACAACCTTCAGGCATCCCCTGCTGGGGGCGGCGCTGCGGGGAACGGTCCGACCCGGGCGGCACCGGATCGGCCGGGCGGTGCGGATCGGGATCGGCGGGCCGGTCGGCAGCGGTAAGACCGCGCTGGTCGCGGCGCTGTGCCGGACCCTCGGCGAGACGCTGCGGATCGCGGTCGTGACCAACGACATCTACACCACCGAGGACGCCGACTTCCTGCGCGCGGCGGGCGTGCTCGACCCGACGCACATCCGTGCGGTCGAGACGGGCTGTTGCCCGCACACGGCCATCCGTGACGACATCACCGCGAACCTCGATGCTGTCGAGGATCTGGAATCGGCTTGCGGCCCGCTTGACCTGATCTTCGTCGAGAGCGGCGGAGACAACCTGACCGCAACCTTCAGCTACGGCCTGATCGATCGGCAGATCTTTGTCGTCGATGTGGCCGGCGGCGACAAGGTACCCCGCAAGGGCGGTCCTGGGGTGACCGGCAGCGACCTGCTCGTCGTCAACAAGACCGACCTCGCCCCGCTGGTGGGCGCGGACCTCGGCGTCATGGCCCGGGACGCCGAACGGGTCCGGCGCGGGCGCCCGGTGCTGTTCACCTCGC
>NZ_CAUVXO010000036.1:8186-14630 GCF_963555865.1 Protofrankia sp. Cr1 | reverse complement strand
TCCAGGTCCAGGCAGACGGATCTGAACACGTTGGAGGCGACAGCCACGAGCGACCGCACCGGCCGGACGTCGATCAGCGCACACGCGGCCGTCCAGGTCGATCCGACACCGGACGGCGGGATCCGGGTGAGCGAGCTGCGGTCACAGGTACCGCTGGTGCTGCGCCGCACCGGCACGACGGACAGCAGCTGCGGCTCCGATGCCCTCCCGCACGGGTACCTACCGACTGCGACCGTCCATCTGGTGAATGCGGCGGCCGGTCCGCTGGCCGGTGACCGGCTGCGGCTCGACATCAGCGTAGGAGCCGGGGTGGCGTTGGTGCTGCGCACGGTGGCTGCGACCGTGGCCCTACCCGGCCGCGGGGACCACTGCGGTAGCAGCGATGAGAACGAGAACGGCCATGGGAACCGTGCGGACCCGCCGTCGTTGTTCGACGTACGCGCCGACGTGGGGCCGGATGCGGCGCTCGCGTACCTGCCCGAACCGACCGTGGCCGCCCGCGGCTGCCGCCACCACATGCGGGCGCGCATCCGGCTGGCGTCAACCGCCCGGCTGCTGTGGCGGGAGGAAATCGTCCTCGGACGTTTCGGTGAACCAGCGGGCTCGATCTCCTGCGCACTGCACGTCGACGTCGAGGGACAGGGACAGGAACAGGGACGCAACGGCCACAACCGGGAGGGCCACAACCGAGAAGGTCGCAGCGGGATGCTGCGCCCGCTCCTGCGCCAGGAGCTGTGCCTCGATCCGGGTATGCCCGGCCTTGACGGGCCGGCTGTCCTCGGTGGCGCCCGCGTGACCGGTTCGCTGCTGATCGCGGGCCCCGGGCCGGACGGGCTCGGGACCGCCCCGGCGGTCACGGACACCTTCGCCCTGCTCCCCCTGGCCGGGCCGGGGGTTCTGATCAGCGCACTGGCACCCGACGCGGTCGCACTCCGCCAGGCTCTGAACACGGGCCGAACCATGGTCGCCCGCTGGTGAGCGGCGGTGCGATGCCCACGGCCGTCAGGCCTGCGGCGGGGCCGCGCCCTCAAGCGGAAACACCAGGCAGGTGCTGCTCGCGGTGGCGAGTTTCCTGCCGTCGGCGCCGCAGACATCCCCCTCGGCGAAGACAATGCGGCGACCAGGTCGGACGACCCAGCCGTGCGCGGTCAGGCCGCTCGGGCGACCGTCAACCACCTGGATCGGCCGCAGATAGTTGACCTTGATCTCAATGGAGGTGTATCCGAACCCGGCTGGCAACGTGGTGTGCACGGAACAGCCCGTGACCGTATCCAGGAGAGTGCAGACAAGACCGCCATGTATCATGCCAATCGGGTTGTATGCGGATTCGTCCGGGGCACAGTGAAAAACAACGTCCCCCTCGGCAACCGCACCGATCCCGAAATCAAAATGCATGGCGATCGGCGGGGGTGGGACCACGCCGTCACGCATCGCCAGGAGGAAGTCAAGACCGCTCATGGTCCGCCCCATCGCAGCAGTGATCATTGGATCATGCCAGGTGATTGTCTTACTGCGGGGCTCGCCCCACTCAACAGCCGGTGGGCGCGGCTCAGTCGTAGTCATGGTCGCTAGATTAGAGCGCCCCAGCCCTGCGATGCCGCACCCTTATTGTCGGTCGCTTTTTGTGGTCAGTGCCTCACACGGGCCACGGCTACGGCTACGGTGGCCCGGGCAACCAGGTATAGTTATGGACATTTCCGTCACCGAACAAGCCCACTAGAAGACTGAGTGCAACATAATCAGCGAATGAGCAGGATCCGCGGAAGCGAGCACCCCGCCGCCACCCGAGAGGTTCTCCTCGCCGCCGCGCGGCACCGATTCGGGACTCAGGGGTACGCGGCGACCGGCACCGAGGAGATCGTGGCCGACGCGCAGGTGACGCGTGGGGCGCTTTATCATCACTTTCGCGACAAGGCTGATCTCTTCGGCGCGGTGATGGAACAGGTCGCCCTTGAGGTCGCCGAACAGCTCGTCACCACCGAGCTCAAGCGCGCCACGGACGAGCCGGCCACCGACGCCTGGGAGCAACTGCGAACCGGCTTCCAGTCTTTTCTCGACATCTGCACCGACAGCGACTTCCAACGTATCGTGCTGGTCGACGGCCCGGCGGTACTCGGCCACGACGCGTGGGACGTCCTGGTCGAACGGCACGGCTACCGCCTGCTCGCTGAATGGCTGAGCAAGGCGATCGACGACGGGCGGATCGACCCGCTGCCGGTCGCGCCCCTCACCCGGGTGTTGGCGGCCGTCCTGTCCGAGGCGAGCCTGTTGATCGGCCGGGCCTCGGAACCCGCGAAAGTCCGACGTGAGGCCGGCGAGGTTCTCGATCGGCTGCTCGTCGGCCTGGAAGCGAAAAAGTAACGAAAACAAGAAGGTAGCGAGAACGTTGCGAGCCGGCCACCGTCGAGGTGGCCGGCTCGCAACGTGGTGCCAAGTGGTGGCGGTAGTGCCAGGCGGTAGTGCCAGGCGGTAGTGCCAGGCGGTAGGGGACGAGCCGTCCCTGAAACGCAACGCGCAGGTATCGCGCCTCGCGCCTCAGACGCTGCGCATGGCCCGCAGGGACTCCTTCAGCGACGACGTGGTGGCAAGCACCGCGGAGGTCTCGTACCCGCAGTGAGCCATGCAGTTGGCGCAGCGGGGGTCCTTACCCCGGCCGTAGGCGTCCCAGTCAGTGGTCTCCACCAGCTCCTTGTAGGACGACACGTAGCCGTCGCTCATCAGGTAGCACGGCTTCTGCCAGCCGAACAGCGAGTAACTCGGGATACCCCAGGCCGTACACGAAAGATCGCGCTTGCCCTCCAGGAAGTCCAGGAAGATCGGCGAGTGGTTAAGCCGCCACTTCTCGCGCCGGCCGTCACCGAAGACCTTGGCGAACAGCTCGCGGGTCTGCGAGACGCCGAGGAAGTGCTCCTGGTCGGGCGCCTTCTCATACGCGTAGGCGGGCGAGAGCTGGATCTGGTCGACCTTGACCTCGTCGTTGAGGTAGGACAGAACGTCGATCACGTCCTGCGGGCTGTCGTTGTTGAAGAAGGTGGAGTTGGTGCCCACCCGGAAGCCGGCTGCCTTGGCCGCGGCGATCGCCTCGATCGCCTCGTCGAACGTGCCCGCCTTCTCCACCACCGTGTCGTGCCGCTCGCGCAGCCCGTCGATGTGGACGATGAAGGTGAAGTAGGGCGACGGTGTGAACTTCGCCATCTTCTTGCGGAGCAACAGCCCGTTAGTGCACAGCAGGACAAACTTCTTGCGGGCGATGAGCTGACGGACGATCTCGTCGAGCTGCGGGTGCATCAGCGGTTCACCACCGGCGATCGCGACCACCGGTGCGCCGCACTCCTCCACCGCGGCCATGGCGTCCTCGACGCTCATCCGCTGCTTGAGTACGGACGCAGGGTGCTGAATCTTGCCGCAACCGGTGCATGACAGATTGCAGGCGAACAACGGCTCAAGTTCGAGAACAAGCGGAAAGTGCTTACGACGCAGCACCTTCTGCTTGGCCAGGTACATCCCGATCCGCAACGAGTACCGCCACTCCACCGCCACGGCAATACCGCCCTTCGGCGTCGACGTCGTGCGGCCGGACGGCCGCTCCATCTCGACAACATACAGGGTGTACGTACAGCTTGTATGTTCGTCGAGAACGTTGGATCGGCCACTTCTCCCCGTCCTACCCGGCCGACCCCGACCCGCATCGGACATCCGTCACCGCAGGTCAGCGACCTAGTCGGAGTTTTAGACCAGAAATCCGGACGGAGCCGTGTCGGGATCCGGACAGCGGGAAGTAAACGATCACCACAGGGCGACGGCACTGGACCGGAAGGCCCAGCGACCCCCAGCCGCGGCCCGACCAGGCCCGGCCCACGGTGGCGCCACCCGGGCCTGACGGGGACATGCCCGGCAGGCATTGGTCCTGCGTTCCACCGCCGGTCGGCGTTGCGCCGCCGGTGTTGGACGAACGTCACATCGCCCGCCATAAGCTGGACATCGGCCCCAGGCGCGCGCCGTGGTAGCAACGGTCTGGCCTTCGCAACCCCGCCAGGAGTGACGTAGGCCATTCCCAGGCCGCCCAGGTTCGCCAAATCCGCGACATCAGGCCGGGTATGACCGACCCCGCGGCAAACCGAGCGGCGATTGTGTGTAGACCTGACGGGTGAGTCCCGAACCGGCCAACCAATGGCTGTCCCCGGCGACGCCTAACATCGGCGAAAAAGACAGTGGGCAGCAGCGCGGAGGTCACATGGGGTTGGGCACGCGTTGCAGGCTGAAGGCGGGCGTATGACGCGAAGCGGGCACACGGTCACGCACCTGATCGGCGGGCGGTTCCGGCTGGTCGAACGGCTCGGCTCGGGCGGGATGGGGACGGTCTGGCGGGCCGTCGACACCGGCACCGGTGTCGAACGTGCCCTCAAGGAGATCCGCATTCCTGACAACCTCTCGGCCCAGGACCGCGAACTGCTGATCGAACGTGCCCGCCGCGAAGCGCGCAACGCCGCCCGGCTCGGTGCCCATCCCCATGTGGTCACCGTGTACGACCTGGTCGAGGACCACGGTGCGCAGTGGATCGTGATGGATTTGGTCCCAGGACGTTCGTTGGCGGCGGTGATCGCGCAGGACGGTGCGCTGGACGAGCCCGAGGTCGCCCGGATCGGTATCGCGCTGCTGGACGCGCTCGTGCACGGACACCGCAAAGGAGTTCTGCACCGCGACGTCAAACCGTCGAACGTCCTGATCACCGCTGACGGTACCGTCAAACTCGCGGACTTCGGCGTCGCGGCCTACGAGACCGATCACCGGATCACCGCGGCCGGGGGCGTGGTCGGCACACCCGCCTATATGGCTCCAGAACGTATCCGCGGGGATGAGGCCGGTCCGGCCAGCGATCTTTTCTCGCTCGCGACGACCCTGCTGCATGCGGCGGAAGGCGTCTCCCCGTTTGGTCGGGATACCACCTTCGCGACCATGCACGCGGTCGTCTACGAAGGGCCGAGCGCGCCGATGCGCGCAGCCCGGACCTTTTCGATACTCCAACCGATTCTGGCCAAGAATCCGTCCGCTCGGCCCACGACGGAGCGGATTCGCCGCCAACTACAGGCCGTCGTCTCGGCGCCGGCGACAGAACCGCCCGCACGACCGGCCCCGGTTCCGGTAGCCCCACAGGCAGCCCCACAGGCAGCCCCACAGGCAGCCCTACCGGACATGCCCCGGGAAGCGCCACCGGTGGCGAGCCCGAACGCCTGGCCGACGTCGAACGCGTTCTACGAGGCACCGACCATGGTTGCCAACGTCGCCAACGTCGCCAACGTCGCCGGCGGGACCGCCATCGGCGAGCAGGATGGCGATGACCTCGACACCGTCGGCCTGGAGGTCCTGACCTCCGGAGTGCCGAGGCCACGCCGGCCACGATCACAGCCCGACATCGACCCGGCCACGATCGAACAGCCGGTATGGGTCGGTCCGGACGCGCGGCAGGCCGCGAACGGTTCCGGGAAGGCCGCGCGCCCGGGCAAGGCACGGGCGTCCCGGCGGGGCCTGCTGCTCGCCGCCGTCGCCGTCGCCGGTCTGGGCGCCGGCGCCGGATCGGCGGCCTGGGCTGCCCGCCGGATCGGCCGGCCGGCCGCCCCCGCACCACAGACGGTGGACCTGGGTCCGCTCGCGTTCTGGCTCCCGGGAAAGCCCGACGTCGAGTTCGCCGGCTCCTTCATCGCCGACCACAACGGTTATTACCGCCACGCAGGGTTCACCCGTACCGAATTCCATGACGGTGGGTCGCGGGCCCGAACCGTGGTGGCGTCGGTGGCTTCCGGTGCGGCATTCGTTGGGGTTATCGCGCCGGACACCCTTCCGAAGGAAATCGCCAACGGCGCACGGCTGCGGGTAATCGGCACACAGCGACAGAAGTCGCCCTGGGCCATCGTCTCACTTGCTGACAAGCCGATCAGAACACCGCAGGACATGACCGGTATGAAGATCGGGATGGCGGCGGGCAGCACAGCCGTCTGGACGTCGTTCCTGGCCGCCGTGGGAGTGGCGGAGACGGCCGTCACCCAGGTCATCACGCCCGACCATCTGCGGGCAGTCGCGGAACGCCAGGTCGACGGGGCACTGTCGTCGGTGATCGACGCCCCCGCTGCCTTCGCCCGCCAGGGCGTCGCCACCTCGACGTTCCTGCTTGCCGACCACGGCTACCAGCTGGTGTCCAACGTGTACGTGGTGAGCGCGGACACGGTGGTCAGGTCGAGGCAGAAGGTCAAGGCGTTCCTGGCCGCCGAAATCCACGGCTGGAAGGACGACCTGGCCGACCCGATGCTCGGCCCCCGGCTATTCGCCGAAGTCTATGCCCGGTCGTCGGGGCTCGACATCGACGAGCAGGTGGCCAGGAACAGGCGACTGAGCACCCTTGTCGAGAGTGCGGACACACATCGCAACGGATTGTTCACGATGACTGAC
>NZ_CAUVXO010000036.1:0-7811 GCF_963555865.1 Protofrankia sp. Cr1 | reverse complement strand
CGTCACGGTGCTCAGCGTCGCGGTGCGAGCGTGACGCCGAGAGTCCCCGTCACGGTGGCCGGTACCCAGGCGTTGTCGTAGCGGCCGGGGACCAGCCGCCAGCCCGGCCCGGGACCCAACGCGACCAGCACCCCGTCTGCGCGTCGCTCCAGGGGAATGCGCTCCTCCCAGCGCCAGGCCCCGGTGAGGTCCGGCGTCGTCCCCGCGGCCAGGCCGACGGTCAGCTGCGCCGGCAGCACAGCGCCCGCGAAACTGAACTCCTGCACCGAGGTCGGCGGCACCGAGGCCTGCATGGCCAAGCCGCCCACCGGCGATGCCACCGTGACGAGCGCGCGGGCTCCGTCCACGGTCGCGACGACGCTCGCCGCGGTGCCCGCGGCTCCCGTGACGGGCAGCGGGCTGGTCACCGTCTGCTCGCCGATGCGCAGGTAGAACGATGCGTAGCGCATGTTCGCCGGGACCGACGCAGACACCCGAACCTCGATCTTCTTTCCCTCGACCGGGCGGAGTTCGACGAAGGAGCCCCGGAAACTCCACGGCTTCTCCGCCTCGATCACCTCGTCGGGGCGGAGCTGGTACAGCCGGCGGCCCGGCATCCTCTCGGCGAGCTGCCCGTCGGCCGCGCCGAGGTCGGCCGCGTACAGCACCTGGTCCGACAGGTCCGGGCTGTTGCGTAGGAACTGGTATGGAACCTGTGTGTAGCGGCTCGGCGTCGGTGGGGTGACGATGACGACCGCCGGCCCATCAAAATTGTCCGGGATGAGATCGAGTACGTACCCGTCGACCGCGTTGACATAGCGTTGTACGTTGACCTTCGCGGGCACCCCGACGGCGGTCACAGCCACCAGCGCCAGCCCGCAGACGCCCGCCACCGGGATTGCGACCGGCCGCGGGAGCCGCCCGGGCACCGCCCGCCACAGCAGGCACGCGCCGCTGCCGGCGAGGATGACGACAGGCGACAGCGCCACCATGTGGTAATGCGGACCGAGGCCGTTGCGAAGGCTCGGAACCGCCATGGCACTACCCCACCAGAAGAAGTAGGCGGCGAAGACCCCCAGCGCGGTGATGGCGAGCAGCAGATGCCCGGCGCGCCGCCCCCCCGCCGCAAGGCCCGCGAGGAGCCCGACCCCGGCGAGGACGACCAGCGCCGTCCCACCGAACAGCCAGCCCGGGGCGGCGGCAAGAGTCTCCCGCAGCGCGTCGAGCGCGACATGCCCGGTAAAGGCGAATGTCGGTTCGGACGGCAGCATCCGCCGCTCACCGAAACCGAAGCGGTCCAACGGATCGGAGGCGGCAAGCGGCAACGTCCGCATCGAGCCGGTCACGTGCCGGCAGAAGACGGCCACCGCCACGACGAACGGTAGCCCCCCGAGCCCGACCCACACGAGGTCCCGCAGCATCGCCGCGACCGGCCGCGGGCGTTGCCCGGCAGTCGCGAACCGGGCCGTCGCGAACCGGGCCGTCGCGAACCGGGCCGTCACGAACCGGGCCGTCACGAACAGGACCCCTACGACGGCCACCAGCACCGCGTCGAACGGGCGGGCCATGGCGGCGAGGCCGAACGCCGCACCGGCGGCCACCAACGACCGGCGGGCACCGATGCGGGTGCCACGCAGCAGCGCGGCCATCGCGGCGGTCAGCGCGGCGGCGGTGAACGCATAGGCCATCGGCAGAGCCGTATGCAGGAGGACCAGCGGCGACAACGCGAGAAAGGCCGCGGATGTGAGTGCCGTCGCCACATCATCGAACAGTTCGCGGGCCAGCCGGTAGGTTGCAACCACCCAGGCTGCGGCCACCAGCGCGGGAGCGAGGACCATCGTCCCGAACAGCAACTGGGACACGGCCAGCATCGCCGGCCACCCGGGCAGGTACTTGGTGAAGACCCGTCCGTTGTGGACGCCGGTCAGCCAGGGGCGGAAGAACGGGTCCACCAAATTCTGATCAAGGGTCAGCCGCCCATGCAGCAGCATCCGGGCCTGGAGCACGTAGGCGGCCTCATCCGCGTCACCCGAACCATGGCGGAACAGCGTCTCCTGCAGCACCACGCTCGCGGTGAACGACAACGTGCCGAGGGCGAACACGGCCAGACGCGGCCCGGATACGGACACCGCAAGCCGGGACGCCCGGCCCCGCGACGACGATGCGGGGCCGGGCGTCCCGGAAACCGCACCGGGGAGCTCCTGATAATCGAGCCGCTGCTGATCGCCCCGCTCAGCCAGCACCGTATCGGTCGATACCTGACGCATCGGGTGGACCGTAGCAGGAGTCCTACCGCGCGCTTTTCACCGCATCCGCCCGTTACCGTCCGGAATTGCTACACAAGCGCCGCGTAGCCGGATAACGCTCCGAACTACCCGGCGCCTGCGCCCGCAGCGTGGTGATCGGCGACGCGTTCTACTTGGGCTGGCGGCGAAGTTCCTTGGGCAGATGGAACGAGATCGTCTCGGTGCCGACCGAACGGACCGCTACCGCTGTCGGGCCGAGGCCGGACAGTGCCCTGGTCAGCTCGTCGACAAGGGTCGGAGGCGCGGACGCCCCCGCGGAGATGCCGATGGTGTCGGCACCGACCAACCACCGCATGTCCACCTCACCGACATCACCGACGAGGTAGGCCGGCACACCCTCGCGTTCGGTCACATCGACCAGCCGGCGTGAGTTGGCGCTGTTCTGCGAGCCGACGACCAGGACCAGGTCGGCCTCGATGGCGACCCGCCGGATGGCGTTCTGCCGGTTCGAGGTCGCGTAGCAGATGTCCGCCGATCCGGGCCCGACCACGGCCGGGAAGCGGTCCCGCAGTGCGTCGACGACTTCCTCGGCCTCGTCCACCGCGAGCGTGGTCTGCATGAGGTAGGTCACCCGCTCGGGATCGTCGACCTCAAGCCTGGCAACGTCCGCGGGCGACTCCACCAGCTTGATCTTTCCGGGCGCCTCCCCGAGTGTCCCGTCAACCTCCTCATGCCCGGAATGCCCGATAAGCAGGACGGTGTCCCCGCGCGCGGTGAACCGGCGAGCCTCCGCGTGGACCTTCTCCACCAGTGGACACGTCGCGTCGATCACTGACAGCCCACGGTCGTCGGCCTGCTCCCAGACGGCGGGGGCGACCCCGTGCGCGGAGAAGACCACGGTTGCCCCGGCCGGTACCTCGTCGAGCTCCTCGACGAAGATGGCGCCACGACCGGCAAGATCAGCAACGACGTGGCTGTTGTGGACGATCTGCTTGCGGACGTAGACCGGCGACCCGTACATCTCCAGTGCCCGCTCGACAACCTCGATCGCCCGTTCGACCCCGGCGCAGAACGCCCTGGGCTCGGCAAGCAGCACCTGGCGTGATCCGACAGCCGCCGACCAGCGCTCCAGCACCGGTCCGAGGGTCATCATCGTCCGCAGTCCCGCGATCCCCCGGCGGGCCAGGTCAAAACGCCCCAGCGGCTGCTCGTCGGTGTCCACGATGACGCGGACGATCGCCAGCGGCACCCCGCTCGCGCCCGGCGCGATCTGTGCGGACTCCATGTCCACGGCGATCGCCCCGGTCGCCGCCAGCTCCGCGCGCGCGGTGCCGATCGCCAGCCGCGACACGGATACGACCGGGCCGACGTGGACGGTCAGGCCCGCCCGGCGCAGTTCACCGGCCAGCAGGGGCGCGGACGGACAGTGCGCGCTGACCGAACCGTCGGAGGTGCGGACCTCATCAGCCACCACGACGTGCCCGGGCTTCACCCCCGGACCGAGGCCGCCGCCGAGACCGACCAGGGCCACGGCGTCCGCCCGGGCCTCGCGGATGATGCGGGTGGACCGGCTGGCCTGCTCGGGTCCCATTCCGGTCCGGATGAGAATCGTGCCCCCGGGCAGGCCCGAGCGGGCCGCGGCCCATGCCTCCAACCGCAGCGGCGCGGCCACGACCAGCCTGGGCCGACGCCGGACCATGGCGCGCAGGCCCGGCGCGGTGTCCCGGCCCAGATCAACCCCGGCCGGGGCGCCGTCAGCCGTCGACGGGCGGACCGCTGGGGTCCTGATGGTTGACGTGACCGCCGTCGGAGCAGCAGTCGGAGCAACAGCGGTCATGGCGTCTGCCGGCGGTACCTCCGGTACCGGCAAAACCGGCAGAGCCGGCGGTACCGGCAAAACCGGCAGAGCCGGCGGCGTCCGGGATGCCGGGACCGCCGATGGCTTGGACCCTTCGGCGGGACCCGCCGTCCGTGATGTGTCCGGTGCCGAGAAAGTCATGATGCGGACCCGCCGCTCAGGTATCGGCCGAGCGCGGTCAGCGGGAAACTCAGCCGATACAGGTGGTAGTTGATCGAAAAATCCCCGGGGAAACCGGTGCCCGTGTGGTGCGGCTCGTCCCAGGTTCCGTCCGGCCGCTGGGTGTCGACCAGCCACTGCACCCCCCGTTCGACCGCCGGGGACGCCGGATCGGCGGCGAGGAGCGCGAGCAGCGCCCACGCCGTCTGGGACGCGGTGGGCTCACCGCGTCCGATCCAGGCGTCATCGGTGTAGGAACGAAAGTCCTCGCCCCAGGCACCGTCAGGTCTTTGATGCTCGACCAGCCACTGGACGGCCCGGATGATCGCCGGATGGTCGGCGGACACCCCCGCGTCGATCAGAGCTGGGACGACCGCGCCGGTGCCGTAGATGTGGTTGACACCCCAGCGGCCGAACCACGACCCACCCGGTTCCTGGTCGGCCAGCAACCAGCCCACCGCCCGTTCGGTGATGGGGTTGCGCGCCTGACCCACTTCGGCGAGCATTTCTACTATATGAGCCGTCACATCCGCGGACGGCGGGTCGATCACCTCGCCGAAGTCACAGAAAGGCAGCTTCGTGGGAAGGGTCCTGGTGTTGTCGGCGTCGAAGGCCCCCCATGCACCGTTGGCCGAGCGCATCCCGATGGCCCAGTCCACGCCGCGGCGTTCGGCCGCCCGGAGCCGGGCCGCGAGCCCGGGGTCCACCGCGTCGATTCCGCCTGTCTGACTCCCGTCGACGCCACCGTGGGGTTTCAACAGACGACGGATGGCCAGCACGACCTCGGCGGTGTCGTCGACGTCGGGATACCCGTCGTTGTCGAACTCGAACGCCCAGCCGCCAGGGGCCAGTGCTGGACGTTTGACCGCCCAGTCACCGGTGAGCGTGACCTCCTCGTCCGCCAGCCACCGGGCCGCGCGCACCATGGCGGGGTGGTCGGCGGCAAGGCCCGCGTCACGCAGGGCGACGACAGCGAGCGCGGTGTCCCAGACCGGGGACTGACAGCACTCCAACCGGCGGACCATCCCCGCGGGGGTCCGCTCCCGGATCGTGTAGCGCTCCAGGCCACGTAGCCCGGTCGCGATCACCGGATGGTTCATGGGGTAGCCGAGCAGCGTCAGCGCCATGATCGAGAAAACCCACGGAGGCTGGATGCCGCCCCAGCAACCGTCGGCCTCCTGTCGAGCGATGATCCATTCGGCGGCCCGGCGCATCGCGTGCCGGCGGATCATCTTCAGCGGACGGCGCTCGTACCGGTGCAGCACCGCGTCCAGGCGCTGGAACGCGCCCGTCCACGAGCGCAGCGGTGCCGGCGGCTGGGCCGGGAACTCGACCTTGAGCTCATCGATCCCGAATCCGAGCGAGCGCTTCGGCCGAAACGTCCCGATGATCGTCAGCGGAACGATCGACTGCCGGGCCCAGCAGCCGAAGTCGTACACGTTGAGCGGGAACCACGACGGCAGCAGCACGAGCTCGGGCGGCATCACCGGCAGGTCGTCCCAGGACCACTCGCCGAACATCGCCAGCCAGATCCGGGTGAACACCCGGGTGGCGGCGGGACCGCCGTTCTCCCGGACGTAAGCCGCGGCAGCCCGCATGTGCGGGGCGTCCGGGCTGTCCCCGGCGAGCCGCAACGCGACGTACCCCTCAAGAGTCGTGCTGAGATCCGGCGGGCCACCGTAGTAGGTCGCCCAGGTGCCGTTCTCGGTCTGCCTCGAACGGATCCAGCGGGCGGCCTCCTCGAGCACATCCGGAGTGAGGATGCCCATGAAGAGGCGGAACAGAAGGTCTGCCGCCTCGATCGTGATATTGGTCTCGAGTTCGCCCTTCCACCAGCCCTGGTCGGACTGCAGCGACAGCAGGTGGTCTCGGGCCCGGACGGCGGCTGCCGTCACCGTGTCGGAGGAGACTTGGGATTGCCGGTAGTCGGTGGTCGAGCTCATCAGCGGCTCCCGTCCACATGTCGGTCCCGGTGCGGTATGAACTCCCGGTCCAGTACGAACAGCAGTGTCACAGCACACTCACCGATCCCGTTCGGTAACAAAACGGGCAAGGGCGAGCAGTTCGGCTTCAACCAGCGACGGCAGGGCCAATGACGCCAGCAGCTCGGCGCACGCTTCGAGCTGGCGGTCGGCCTCAGCCGTGGTCCACTCCCGCCCACCAGCGCGTTCGACCAACTCGGCGGCGCGATGCAGGTCGCCTTCGGAAAGTTCCCCGGTGGAGGCGAGGAAGGCGCGCAGCTCGTCGGCTTCGGAGCCACCGGCCTCCAGCGCCACCACGACCGGGACCGACTTCTTGCGCGAGCGCAGGTCCGACAGGACCGGCTTGCCGGTCACCGCAGGGTCACCCCAGATACCGAGCAGGTCATCCACCAGTTGGAAGGCGGTTCCCAGCCGTGACCCGAACTCGGCGAGGCCGTCGACGAGTCGGGCCGGGCCGTCCGCCAGCACCGCACCGATCGCGGCCGAGCAGGACAGCAGGGCGCCGGTCTTGCCGTCCTCCATCATCAGCGTGTCCGCGACGGTGATGTCGTTGCGGGTTTCGAAGTGCAGGTCCTCGGCCTGACCCCGGACGAGGTCCTGGACGCCCGCCCCGAGCATCACCGCGGCGCGGCGACCGGCATCCCGGTCGACCTCGAGCAGCACCTGGGTGGCCAGCCCCAACAGGGCGTCGCCGGCGAGGATCGCGCCGTCCGCGCCGAACACCGTCCAGGCCGTGGGTCGGTGCCGGCGCTCGGTGTCGCCGTCCATGAGATCGTCGTGCAGCAGCGAGAAGTCGTGGACGAGCTCGACGGCGACCGCGCCGGGGAGCCCGACCTCGACAGCGGCGCCGGCCGCCTCGGCCGAGAGCAGTGCCAGTGCCGGACGCAGCAGCTTTCCGCCGCTACCCGCGAGCGGGTTACCTTCCGCGTCGATCCAGCCGCGGTGGTAGGCAACCACGCGACGCAGCCGAGGATGCAGCCGGTCGACAGTGGCGCGAAGCGCCGGCACTGCCAGAGTCCGGCCCCGCTCGATCGCATCGGGAACCACAGTGGTCATGCCGGAAATCTCCCTGTCGGTGACGCCGCCGAAGGCGTGGTCGTGGTTGAAGTTGAGGTTGAGGTTGAGGTTGATCGCTCGGATGGTGTCGGAAGCGGTGTAAGTGGCGGGGTGGCGGTCAGTGCCGGCTGGGCGCCTGGAGTGCCCGCCGTCCCGGGGGTCGATGATCCCGACGGGTTAGAAGACGACGGTCCCTCGTCCGGGACGTTGGTCTCAGGCATCCGGGATGATTGTGACGTTTTGCACGAATTACCCGATGACGATCCGCATCCCCCCGCACGCGTTGGAGCACCGCCAGGCGCGTCGACCACAGGGAGCAACCTGCGGGCAGGGCCGGGCGAAGGCGGACCGGACCGCCAGCCCCCCAGCGCCACCTTCGCGGCGGCCAGGCCGCTGCGGACGGCGCCCTCCATGGTCGCGGGCCAGCCTGTGTCGGTCCACGCGCCGGCCAACGCGAGTCCCGGCAACGCCGTGGCCGGGCCAGGGCGCAGCGCGTGGGTGCCAGGCGCCTGGCGGAACGTTGCCGTGCGC
>NZ_CAUVXO010000035.1:24004-26167 GCF_963555865.1 Protofrankia sp. Cr1 | reverse complement strand
GGCCTCGGCCCCCGGCTCGACCGTCAGCACAGCCGCAAGGCGGCCCAGGACACCGGTGGGTCCCGTGGGTCCGTCCGGCTGGGCGGCAGCGGCGTCCAGCAGCGCGGCAGCGCCGTCCTTCGGCGTCAGCGACAGGGTGAGAGCCTCCCGCCGGGCCTGCCAGGAGGCCCGATCGCGTTCCGCGGAACGCTCCTGCGAACGCAGACTCTCCAACCGCGTTGTGGCCTCGGCATGGACCGCCACGGCCTCGGCGTGCCTCGACGCCAGCTCGGAGCGGGTCGTCTGGATCCGCGCGAGCTCCGAGCTCACAGTGACGCGCTGCTCGCTCGTTTCGCCGCCGCGGTATCGAGCGGCGTCCACCGCCTCGGACATCCGGACGATCTCAGTTTCGGCGCTGCTGGCACGGGACCGCGCGGCCTCCACCCGTCCGGCCAGCCGGGCCAGGTTCTCCCGCCGGCTCGACGCCTCTCGCGCGGCAGCGATGAGCGCCTTTTCCTCACCGGCCAGCGCGGCTTCAAGCTCGGACCGGCGGGCGACGACCTCAGCGAGACTGTCGCGATCGGCATCCAACCGCACACCGAGAGCATTCTCCTGCTCCCGGACGGCCGCCGCCTCCTGTTCCAGCTGTTCGGGGTCTCGCCCACCGCGAGGTTCCTCCGCGCCGGAGCGCAGCAGCCGGACCCGTTCGGCGGCAAGTGACCGGGTGCCCCGGATGCGTTCCCGCAGGGAGGCCAGGGCATGCCACACCTCGCCTGCGGCGACGGCCTGGGGGGTCACCGCGGCAAGCTCGGCCTCCAGGACCTGCTCACGCTGCTGACCGTCGGTATGGGCACGCCCGGCCGTGGCGAGACGGCTCCGCAGCGCTTCTTCGTCCCTGATGTCGGACGCGATGTCACCACGCGCCGTGACGATGTCGTCGGCCAACAGGCGCAGCCGCGAGTCACGCACCGCCGCCTGGATGACGCCGGCCTTGCGGGCGATTTCCGCCTGCCGGCCCAGCGGACCCAGCTGGCGCCGCAGTTCGGCGGACAGGTCGGTCAGGCGAGTGAGATTGGCGGCCATCGCCTCCAGCTTGCGCAGGGCTTTTTCCTTGCGCTTGCGGTGCTTGAGGACACCGGCAGCTTCCTCCACAAAGGCGCGCCGGTCCTCCGGACGGGCGTGCAATACCGCGTCCAGCTGGCCCTGACCGACGATGACGTGCAGCTCACGGCCGATTCCGGAGTCGCTCATGAGCTCCTGGATGTCCAGCAGCCGACACGTGCTCCCGTTGATCGTGTATTCGCTCTCACCACTACGGAACATCAGGCGACCGACCGTCACCTCGCTGTAGTCGATGGGCAGGGCGCCGTCGGTGTTGTCGATGGTGAGCAGAACCTCGGCACGGCCCAGTGGTGGGCGCGACGGTGTGCCGGCGAAGATGACGTCCGACATCGTCCCGCCACGCAGTGCCTTCGCACCCTGCTCGCCGAGTACCCATGCCATCGCGTCGACGACGTTGCTCTTACCGGAGCCGTTCGGCCCCACAACGCAGGTGATGCCGGGTTCGAGGTGCAGGGTCGTCGAACTCGCGAACGACTTGAAACCCCGCAGGGTGAGGCTCTTGAGATGCACCTGTCTCCGGAGCTGTCGGAGTGGACGCGGGCCGCTGGCACCGACGGACGATCAGACACCAACGATACCGCCCGCCAGGCGCCTGATTCGGCGAATGGGGCCCTGGCAGCACGAAGGGACGTTCCCCACAAGGAGAAACGTCCCTTAACTCCCGCTACGGATTCGGGAGGATCAGGTCAGCGCGGGCTCTGCTTCAAGCGCGCGAAGTTCGTCAGAGACATCAACGCCTTCAAGTGCATCGTTAAGAGCACGGGAACGCGCGAGCTCATCTTCCAGTTCTGCTACACGTGCACGAAGTCGGCGTACCTCATACGACAAACGAATATCGTTGCCAGAGCCGACGTGGCCGAAAAGGGCCTTCGCCATGATGGTGGTCCTCCACGATGAGTGACCGAGCGGGTGCGGGGCGCGCTGCGACCTGGTCGATGGAACCGGAACAGATCACACGACGCGCCAGACAATGAACTCAGGATCGCACGCCAAGTGGCCGAAAGTCAAGACGATGCCATACCCCGGCGGCAGCCGATGGCATTTTGTCGAGATGAGGACACA
>NZ_CAUVXO010000035.1:19372-23803 GCF_963555865.1 Protofrankia sp. Cr1 | reverse complement strand
GGTCGTCGGCTGGTCGCCAGCCGATCGTCAGCTGGTCCTCGGCGGGCCGTCGGCCGACCGGTCGTCGATCCGGCTCATTTCCGGGTGAAATTTGACAGATCGCCCTGTGCGTGCGACCAGGAGAAGGTCACCTGGGTCGTCACACCCGGCGTATGGCCGGCCCGCAGCATCTCCAGCAGCGCCTGGCATGCCGCTCGCGGGCCCTCCACGACGACCTCGACCCGACCGTCGGTGAGATTGGTCGCCGAGCCCACCAGACCGAGCCGCCGCCCGCGGGACCGGACATAGGCCCGAAAGCCAACCCCCTGAACCGTTCCTGACACCCACGCCGTCAGGCGGGCCGGCGGGCCGGACCCGGCCGACGTATCATGATCATCACGATCTGCCGGCTCTACGGGAACATCGCGCATAGGCACGATAGGGTACCGAGCCATTGTGGATACCATGCCTTCTCCTCGATCCCGTCGGTTCCGGGTGCGCCTTCCCCGCAGCCGGCATGCCATGATGATATTGGTCAGCGCCATCGTCATCCCGGCGACGCTGTCGCTCACCGGCTGCGGCCAAAGTGTTCGGCAGGACGCCGGCATCCTGCCGGTGCCCCAGGCCAGCACCCAGGGCCTCCGCAGTGCCACACCGGCACCGGCGCCAGCCGCCCCAACCGAGATCATCGAGCCGGGCTACGCCCCACCCCGCACATCCGGTCCCACTCAGACCGCGGTACCGAACATCCCCGGCGGCAAGCTGTAAAGAACGTTTCCCCCGGAATGCGGCTCCGCCGCCGTCCGGGGGAAGCTACCAACGGGCGCTTCTCGGCCGTGGCTGACAGCGTGGGCAGGTGAAACTCGACCGATTCATGAAGGCGTCCCGGCGGACCGGCGTCTGGCATCGCGAGCACGGCTGGCCGGTCCGCCCATAGACCTCAAGCGAGCGGTCGAACAGGCCGCTCACACCGTTGACCGACACGTAAAGCGAGTCGAAGGACGTCCCGCCCGCGCGCAGCGCCGCGACGAGGACCTCACGTGCCGCGTCCAACAACCGGCCGAGCTCACCGCGGGTCAGGGTCTCGGTCGGACGCGCATAGTGCAGTCGCGCCCGCCACAGGGATTCGTCGGCATAGATGTTGCCGATGCCGCTGACCAACTTCTGATCAAGTAACGCGCGTTTGATTCCGGTCCGGCGCCGGCCGATGGCCGCGATGAACCCGGCATCGGAAAAGCCCGGGTCGAGGACATCCAGTGCGATATGCGCGATCGGCTCCGGGACACCCGCGCCGGTGGGGACGACCGCGAGACCGCCGAAGGTGCGCTGATCGACGAATCGCAGTTCCCGACCGGCGTCGGAGAACGTGAAGCGGATTCGGAGGTGGGTCTCGGGGGGTTTGTCCGCGGGCACCACCAGAAGCTGACCACTCATCCCGAGATGACCGAGCAGCGCCATGGCGCCACCGAGCTCCAACCACAGATATTTCCCGCGCCGACGCGCGGCGACGATCGTGTGGCCCGCAAGCACCGCCGCGAAGTCAGCGGCCCCCGCGGTATGACGCCGTACCGCCCGGGGGTGCGCGACCGCGACGGTCGCGATCGTCCGACCGACCAACGCCCGTTCAAGACCGAGCCGGACGACTTCGACCTCGGGAAGCTCGGGCATCGCGACGCGCTCGACGGCCGGTCAGCGGTTACCCGTGCGCACCGGCGTGTCGGATCGGCCGTCCACCGGATCGCCGTCCACCGGGCCGCCGTCCACCGGATCGCCGTCCACCGGATCGCCGTCACGACTCGACTCGTCTGGGTCACGCGGGTCGGCCGACCGTTCCTCCAACGTCTGGAAGGCCGCGGCGGCGGCACGCTGCTCGGCCTCCTTCTTGCTCCCGCCATCACCGTGGCCGAGGACTTCCCCGGCCACGACTGCGCGGGCGGCGAACCGCTTGGCATGGTCCGGTCCGAACTCATCCACCTCGTACTCGGGCGGACCCAGCAACAGCAGTGCGGTCCGTTCCTGCAACGAGGTCTTCCAGTCCAGCCCGGCACCCCGACCGGCGGCCACGTCCAGCAGCGGGTCGAACAGGCGGTGGACGAACTCGGACGCGACCTGCAGGCCGCCCAACCCACCGGTCGACAGGTACACCGCGCCGATCAGCGCCTCCAGGGTGTCGGCGAGGATGCTCGCCTTGTCCCGACCTCCGGTGCTCTCCTCACCGCGGCCCAGCAGCAGGTACGGGCCGATGCCGTGCTCCCCCAGAGCACGGGCGACCTCGGCGAGGGCACGCATGTTGACCACGGACGCGCGCTGTTTGGCGAGCTGCCCCTCGGGCAGGTCCGGATGGCGGTGGAACAGGGCGTCGGTGACGACAAGACCCAGGACGGAGTCGCCGAGGAACTCCAACCGCTCGTTGGTCGGCAGGCCACCCTGCTCGTAGGCGTAGGAGCGGTGCGTGAGAGCCCGTTCGAGCAGGTCGACGTCGACCGGAACACCGAGGGCGGTCACGAGGCCGTCCCTGGGCGCCGGCAGCGCCACGCCGCGGGTCATGCCGACAACCCGGCGCGGACCCGGCGGTGCGTGACGAGGTCGGCGAGGGCCGCGCGCTGGTGGCACACCCAGCCGGCCCGGTCCGCGGCGGACGCATCGGCAATCGCGAACGCGACTCCCGCCGCGGTCTGGCCGGACCGACCATCCACTACGACCACGATCCCGTCGACACCAACCACGAATGTCCCCTCCCGCAGATGCCACCCCGGCGACGCTCGCGGTAGCTGACCAACAGGCGCTGGCTGACCGACAGCCTGCACAACCGCCCGCAGACCCGATACCAGGACCGCCCCGGTGAAACCGTCACTGACCACGACGTCAGCCTCGCCACCGGCCACGACCGTGGCTGCACCGACGCCACCGACGAAGTCGAGCCCCAGCTCGGTGATGAGTTCACCGGCGTTCATCAACACACCGGTGCCCCCACGCGATCGGTCCGGATGAGCCGGCGGGGCCGGATGGCCCGGATCCGCGGACAGCAGCCCGATCCTGGGACGCGCCACCTGTAGGCAGATTGTGGCGTAGACCGATCCGGTGACCGCACACTGGGTGAGCTGGTCGGCGCTGATGCCGGCGTCGGTGACCGCGCCCGCATCCAGCAGGACCGCAGCCCCGGGCGAAGCGTCGACGACCACGGCAAGCGCAGGCCTGCTGGCCCCGGGAAGCGGACCGAGGGTGAACGCCGCCGCGGCCACAGCCGCGGCCGCCGGACCAGCCGACACCATCGCGTCGACGGCACCATCCCTGATCAGGCGGGCCGCGACCCGCACCGTGGCGTCCCGCCTCGACCGCACCGCACGGACGGCGTCCGCGTCGGGACCGACCGCATGGGACGCCTCGACGATCCGCAGCCGGTCCCCGCTTTCCAGACCGTACGCGCGCATCAGCGGCTCGGCGGTCCGGGCCGGGCCGACCAGGCTGACAGCCAAGGTCGGGTCAGCGACGAGCGCACGCCTCACGCCGTCGACGACCGATGCCGGTGCGCCATCACCACCGAGTAGATCGACCGCTACGTGTGTCACACCACTTAGACGTCGATGACCTGTCGATCGTTGTACCGGCCGCAGGTCGGGCAGACCGTGTGCGGCCGGACCACATGACCACGCGGGCACGTGGCCAGGGCTGGGACCTTCGCTTTCCACTGGGCCCGCCGGGAGCGGGTGTTGCTGCGCGAGGTCCGACGCTTCGGGACGGCCACTAGTCCTTCTCCTTATTATCGATCGCTGCCGGGTTCTCGACCTGCGATGGGTTCTCGACCAGCGATGGCAGTGCTGCCCACCGAGGGTCGACCCGTTCATGGGTATGGTCGGGCTCAAGGTCGTCCAGTCGCGCTCCGCAGTCAACGCACAGACCAGCGCAGTCCGGCCGGCAGCAGGGCGACAGCGGCAGGCTGAGTACCAGTGCGTCACGCAGCGCCGGCACGAGATCGAGATGATCGTTGACGACCTGTTGGCAGTCGTCATCATCGGCGTTGTCCACGACCCTGTCCGGGTAGTAGAACAATTCTCGGATGTCGACCGTCGCCTCGTCCTCGAACGGGTCGAGGCAACGCGAGCACTCACCCGCCAACGGCGTGGACGCAGTGCCGCTGACGAGCACACCCTCCATCACGGCTTCCAGCCGGAGGTCCAACTCGATGAGCACGCCCGGCGGGACATTGATCATTTCAGTCCCCAGCCCCGCGGGTGCCGGCACCCGGGTCACGACGTGCTTCATCGAACCCGCGCGACGGCTCAGCTCGCGAATGTCGAGCACGAGCGGACCACGGGGGCTCCGGCGGCGCGATGGCGGCACGGTCATGGGTGGAGTGTCTGTAGTTGCCACGAAAATACTGGATTCACAATTCTCGAACGTCACAGGTTGCTTGAACGTCACAGGTTGATGATTCAGGTACGCGCCGATCCG
>NZ_CAUVXO010000035.1:14423-18989 GCF_963555865.1 Protofrankia sp. Cr1 | reverse complement strand
CTACCAGTCTATCCGATCGTCCAGGCTGGCAGCGATTCGATCATCGCGGTCCCGCGGGCCGGGCGGCGGGGGGGCCAATCGTGCGCGGCCACGGGTAACCGAGGCCAGAGTCCTGGACAGGATCACCTCGAAGGCCGCCAGCTTCCCGTCGACATAGGTGTCGAACTCCGACCGCGCGGCATCCGCCGCGTCCCGCGCCTGGGTCAGCATCTGCTCGGCCTCGGCCTCGGCCCGGCGGACGATGTCGGTGTCGGTGGCGATCCGGTGCCGCTCCCGGCGTGCGTCGTCGAGGATGCCGTCCCGCTCAGCCAGAATTCGCCTGGCCTGGGCGATCTCCACCGGCAGTTGACCGCGCAGGTCCTCCAGCGCGGTCAGCAGCTCGGTACGGTTGAGGATGCAGGACGCCGACAGCGGGATTCCCCGCGCATCAAGGACCATGGCGACAATCGCCTCGAGGGCACCATGGAGATCTGCCATAGGCGGCAGACTATGACGGTACGCCCTCCATTACCGGGAGTGACACGGCTACTGCGCGAGACGCTCGCCCAACTGTTTGAGCACGAGGTCCGGCACCAGCCCCGACACGTCCCCGCCGTAGGTCGCGACCTCCTTGACCAGGCTTGACGACAGGAAGGCGTACTGCGGGTTCGTGCTCATGAACAGGGTTTCGACGCCCGCGAGCGAGTGGTTCATCTGCGCCATCTGCAGCTCGTAGTCGAAGTCGCTGACGGCCCGCAGGCCCTTGACGATGGCCTGGATACCGCGGGCGCGGCAGAAGTCGACGAGCAGGCCGTGGGAGGACTCGACCACCACGTTGGAATGCTCGCGCGCCGCCTCACGGATCAGCTCGATCCGCTCGTCCACCGTGAAGAGGTTGGCCTTGTTCTTGTTGATGAGCACGGCTACGACAACCTCGTCGAAGAGCCGGCTGGCACGACCGATGATGTCAAGGTGACCATTGGTGACCGGGTCGAAGGAACCGGGACAGACAGCCTTTCTCATGATCCAGAACCGTACCAGAGGACCCCCTCGCCGTACGTCCGATTACGTACGGTAACCATACCATCCGGCCACCCGGGCGGCTCGCTGCGGCGCGATCGCTCCACCACGCACAGACCATCCGGATACAGCCAGGAATGGGAATGCAGGCGAGTAAGCACGGTCGTCAACGCTACGTCAGAAAGATTATACGGAGGGTCTAGAAACACCACGTCGAAAGCATGCCCCGGTGTGGCCTCCACCACACGTTGGACGGGTTGGCAGACGATCTCCGCACCGACGAGCCCGAGGGTCGCCGCGTTCGCGCGCAGCGTCCGCACGGCAACCTGCGACTGATCGACCAGCAGGGCGTGGCAGGCCCCCCTCGACAGCGCTTCGAACCCGACCGCGCCACTGCCGGCATAGAGATCGGCGAACCGCGCGCCGCGCAACTCCACTATCGACGCAAGCGTGTTGAACAGACCTTCCCGCGCCCGGTCGGATGTCGGACGGGTCCGCTCCCCCGGCGGCACCCGGATGGGCCGCCCGCGTGCGACACCACCGATGATCCTGGTCAACCCTTCTCCAGATACGCGGCTGTGGTCTCGTCGAGCGTCGCCGCGAGCGCCGCGGCCAGGCCCGGATGCGCCGAGAGTTCCGGATCGGCGCGTACCAGGGCGGTAGCCGCGTCCCGCGCGGACAGGATGAGGTCCTCATCCTTGAGCAACTCCAGCAGGCGCAGGGCCCGGCGGCCACCGGACTGGGCCGCGCCCAGCACGTCGCCCTCGCGCCGCTGCGCGAGGTCCAGCCGGGCGAGCTGCGCACCGTCGGAGGTGGCAGCCACCGCGGCCAGACGCTCCCAGGCGGGCGACCCAGGCTCGGCGTCGGTGTACAGCAGGCACCATCCCGGCGCGCTGCCACGCCCAACCCGGCCGCGCAGCTGGTGCAGCTGGGATATGCCGAAACGGTCGGCATCGGCCACGACCATCACGGTCGCGTTGGGCACGTCGACCCCGACCTCGATCACTGTGGTGGCCACGAGAACATCGATGTCCCCCGCTGCGAACCTCGTCATGACCCGGTCCTTGTCCTCCGGGTGCAAACGGCCGTGCAGCGCGGCGACCCGGAGCCCGGCAAGCTCCACATCCCGCAGCGCGGGGAGCACATCGAGAACGGCGGCACTCGGCCGGCGCCCGCCCTCGGTCGCGCCGTCGGCAGTGGCGTCGGGGTCGGGGTCGGCGGGGTCGGGGTCGGCGGGGTCGGCGGGGTCCTCGCCGATCCTCGGGCAGACGACGTATGCCTGATGGCCGGCGGCGACCTCATCCCGGATGCGGCCCCACATCCGGTCCGTCCAGACCTCGTTGGCCGCGGGCACGACGAAGGTGGCGATCGGCGAGCGGCCGGCGGGAAGCTCGGTCAACGTGGAGACTTCCAGATCACCGAAGACGGTCATCGCGACGGTGCGCGGGATCGGCGTGGCCGTCATCACCAACAGGTGCGGCGGGCGGTCGGACCGGGACCGCAGCACGTCCCGCTGCTCGACCCCGAAACGGTGCTGCTCGTCCACGACCACCAGAGCGAGGTCGCGGAAGGTCACCGATTCTTCGAGGAGCGCATGCGTGCCCACCACCAGACCGGCGCTGCCGTCCGCCACGGCCGCGAGCGCCTCGCGCCGCGCCCTCAACCCGAGGGAACCCGTCACCAGGGCGATCCTGGTCGCACCCGGCGCGGCATCGAGTTCGCCGGCCCGCCCCAACGGGCCGAGCAGGTCACGCAGGCTGCGCAGATGCTGGGCGGCGAGCGTCTCGGTGGGCGCCAGGAGTACCGCCTGACCGCCCGCGTCGACGGCGGTGAGCATGGCCCGCAACGCCACCACCGTCTTGCCGGAACCGACCTCACCCTGCAGCAGCCGGTGCATCGGGAACGGCCGGGCGATCTCGGTCGCGATGGTCTCGCCGACCGTGCGCTGCCCGGCGGTCAGCGCAAACGGCACTGTCGCGTCGAACGCGGCCAGCAGGCCGTCGGGCCTGGCGTGCCGTGCGGTCGCCGCGGTCTGCTCGTTGTCGAACCGACGCTGCGCGAGCGCGACCTGCAGGATGAGAGCCTCGTCCCACTTGAGCCGGGCCCGGCCGCGAGTGACGTCCGCCCACGATGACGGCTGGTGAACCAGACTGTAGGCGTCGAGCAGCCCGACCAACCGGTGCTCGGACCGGATGGCCGCGGGGAGTGGATCCTCGATCTCGGTGAGATCGGAGAGGACCATCCGCACGCACTTGGCGATCGTCCAGCTGGGGATCTTCATTGCCGACGGATAGATCGGGACGAGGCCGCCGGCAAAGCCCTCCGCGCCGTCGCACCCCTGCGCATCGGCGATCTCGGCGTCGAGCAGTTGCACCTCGGGATTGGTCAGCTGCCGCCGACCGCGGAACTCCTCCACCTTGCCGGCGAACAGCGCGGTGACGCCGCTGCGCAGGTCGCGCGTCTGCCGGACCTGATTGAAGAACACCACCAGCAGGCTGTGCCGGCCGTCGGTCACCGTAACCGTCAGCATGGAACGCCGGCGCTCCCGCATCGGACGCCGCTCTGCGCTGACGACCTGCGCCTGCACGGTCACCACCTCCCCGACCGTCAGGTTCGCGAGATCGGTCAGCTCGCCGCGTTCCTCATAGCGGCGGGGCAGATGCGCGAGCAGGTCGCCGGCCGTCTCCAGGCCGAGGGCATCGGCGAGCATGATCGCCGTTTTCTCTCCCAGCACGTCCCGAAGCCGCGTCGTCTGGTCGATCACACCCCCGATCCTGCCCGACGGCACCGACAACTTTGCGACCCCACACCCACTCGAATCCGTCCGGGACAATCGCCAACCGGCTGTCGCGAAGGTCACACACCGTCCATTCTGGTCGTAGGCCGAAAAAGACCGCAAAAAGGTAACAATCAGTGATGAGAGGCCGCTGGAATGTCACAGACCGCTCCGAGCCCACATGGTCTTCCGTTCCCCGTGCAGCCGCGTCTCCCCGGCGATCCCGAACCAGATCTCGAGCTCTACCGCCTCACCCACCGGGCGATCGTGCGCGAGGCCGGTGAGCTGGCCACGCTCGGGCGGCGACTGGCGAGGGACGGCAGCCCGTTCACGGCCCGGCAGGCGCGCACCCTGCGGACGTTCGCCCGGGTGTTCGTCGATGACCTGCACCGCCACCACCGGGCCGAGGACGAGCTCGGCTGGCCTCTCATCAGCGCCTGCGCACCGGACTGCCCCGACCTCACGCCGTTGACCCGCGACCACGCCGACGCCGCCCCGGTCATCGACGAGCTCTGGGCGACGGTCCGACGCCTGGCCACCGACCCCGCCTCCACCGCTGCCCGCACGGATCTGGCCGGCGTGGCGCAGACATTGCGCGACATGCTGGAACGGCACATCGCGGCGGAGGAACGGATCGTCTTCCCGGTGATTCTCGCGCACATGTCGGCACGGGATTTCACCCGCTGGGACAAACTGGCCGACCGCGATCTGCCCATGCGTGACCTGTGGGTACTCATCCCGTCGACAGTCCGGTCCGCGGACCCGGCGGACGTCGCCCGGGTCACCGCGAA
>NZ_CAUVXO010000035.1:13355-14130 GCF_963555865.1 Protofrankia sp. Cr1 | reverse complement strand
AGCGCCCTGGCTGTTCCGCCTCGCGCTACGCCTGTTCGGCCGATACTACGATCGCAGACATCGCCTCGTCTTCGGCTGACCTCGATCATTCGCCGGCGCGGGCATACTGGATCTCATGCGTAGTGAGCCGCTTGACGCCGTTCGTGATCGTCTTGACGAGCTGGCAGACGAGGTTGATCAAACTGGTCCGATTGTGCTCAGCCGGCCAGGCCGTACCAGCGTGGTTGTTGTCTCGCTGGACGACTGGCAACGGTTTGAGAATCTTGCTTCAGAAGAGGAAACGGAGTGGTGGCGGCACGTCTCAGCCGAGCGTGCGGCGGCCGGGGAGCCTCCAGAGGACGGCGAGGACGGGCCTGGCCTTGATGAAACGGGGTTCCGGAGCCGATTCGCTCACCTGTTCACGGAATCGTCCGGCACATGACCGCACGATACACCCTTGAGGTCAGACCCCGCGCGGTCCGCCAGCTCGCCCGCCTTCCGGAAAAAATCGCCACAGCTATAGCAGAGTTCATCGCCGGACCATTACTCGACAACCCGTATCGTGTCGGTCACCCCTTACACAGCGAATATGCCGGCCAGTATTCCGCGCGACGGGGTGCTGCATGGCGAATCCGCTACGAAATCGACGACACGACACATGCTGTCCGAGTCCTCGACGTCTCCCACCGTTCCAACACCTACGGCAGCTGAAACAGCTCGAGCTGGAGTGCTGACCTGCCGCGGTTTCGGTGCCCCGAGCGCAGCTCACGGCCGGCGCGGAGCAGGCCCACGACGA
>NZ_CAUVXO010000035.1:4257-12888 GCF_963555865.1 Protofrankia sp. Cr1 | reverse complement strand
TGACGGGACGCCGGTGGGGTAGCCTCGGGAGACTGCCGCACACGCGGCATCATCATCACCTTCTTCCGGCGGAGTGTTCTCGTGTCTTCGGTGTGTGACGTCTGCGGCAAGGGGCCGGGCTTCGGTATGTCGGTCTCCCACTCCCACCGGCGCACCCGGCGGCGCTGGAACCCCAACATCCAGACTGTGCACGCGCTCGTGGGCAAGACGCCCAAGCGCCTCAACGTGTGCACCTCCTGCATCAAGGCCGGCAAGGTGACCAGGGCATAGCAGCTGTCGGCGGCGCGCCGGCGGCGTTGCGCCAGGACCAGGCGTGGTCGACCGGGCCGATGCCGGCGCCGAGCGCGAAGCCGGCCGCCACCGCACCGGTGACGTAGGCCTTGGCCGCCCGCACCGCGTCAGGTACGTCCGACCCGCGGGCTAGGAACGACGCGACCGCGGACGCGAGGGTGCAACCGGTGCCGTGCGTGTGCCGGTTGTCATGTCGTGGTGCCCGGAGCAGGACGGTCTGCCTGCCGTCGGTGAGCAGGTCCACGGCGTCGCCGCGCAGGTGACCGCCCTTCACCAGCACCCAGCGTGGCCCGAGGGCGAGCACCGCCCGGGCCGCGGCCGGCATGTCGTCCTCGTCGTGCACGGCGACGCCGGTGAGCAGCTTCACCTCGTCCAGGTTCGGGGTCACCACGGTCGCCACCGGCAGTAGCCGGGTCCGGACGGTATCAACGGCTTCGGGCGCGAGCAGTGGATCGCCGTGCTTGGATACCCCGACCGGGTCGACCACGACCGCAACACCCCCGTCGGCGAGGTCTGCCAGCTCAGCTGCCACGGCCGCCACGATCCGCGGTGACGACAGCATCCCGGTCTTGACCGCGTCGACACCGATGTCGTCCACGACCGCCCGGATCTGCGCGACGACGGCGTCGGCCGGCAGGTCCCACACCCCGTGCACCCCCAGGGAGTTCTGGGCCGTCACCGCGGTCAGGGCGCTCATCCCGTGGACGCCGAGAGCCACCATGGTCTTCAGGTCGGCCTGGATGCCGGCGCCGCCGCCGGAGTCGGAGCCGGCGATCGTCAACACCCGGGGCGGGGACACAGCGGGCAGGACCATGGCAGGCGGAATCCTGGTGGACGGGGACACGGGCGCCACGCTATGCGCGAACCCGGCCGCATCAACAGCTGGATCAGTATCAACAGCTGAATTCAGTGGCTGAAATGGTCCCAGCCCCGTGCCGGGCCCGCGGTACCATCCGGCGCCGGTCCGTCGCGGTGCGGGCCGCGCAGGTCCGGCGGGATACCCTCCCCGACCAGCCGCACCTCTGGCCGGCCGCCGGCCGGCCCGACCGGGAGCGTTCTGCCGATCACCGCCACCCCCGGCGGCGGGTCCACGCCCGCCGGCAGCGTCCCGACCAGGCCGTGGTCCTCGCCACCGGTGAGCAGGTGTCGCACGTCGACACCGGGAACGAGCGCCCTCAGTGCGGCCACATCCACCTCGAACACGACCCCGGACGCGCCTGCCACGTGCCCGAGATCGGCGAGCAGCCCGTCGCTGACGTCCACCAGCGAGCTGGCCCCCGCATGTGCCAGCGCAGGTCCGGCCGAATACGGCGGCGACGGACGGCGGTGGGCGGCCACCAGCGGACCATCGCGCACACCGGCCAGCAGGAGCTCCAGGCCGGCGGCGGAGCGGCCCACCGTACCGGCGAGCACCACCACGTCGCTCGGCCGTGCGCCGGCCCGCGTCAGCGGCGTACGGCCCGCGAGTTCCCCCAGCGCGGTCACGGCCAGGCATACCTCGCTCGCACTGACCATGTCACCGCCGACCACGACCGCGCCGACCAGCGCGCACTCGTCACGCAGACCGTCAGCCACCCCGTCGACGATCTCGATCGGCGTGGACGGTGGACAGGCCAGCCCGATCAGCAGCGCGGTGGGCGTGCCTCCCATCGCCGCCACGTCCGCGAGGCTCTGGGCGGCGGCCTTGCGGCCCACGTCGTACGGGGAGGACCAGTCGAACCGGAAGTGCCGCCCCTCGACCAGCAGGTCTGTGGTGGCGATCACAGAACCCGAGGGTGTCGGGACCACTGCGGCGTCGTCACCAGGACCCGCGGGTGGGCCAGGCGCCCCCAACCGGGTCACCACACGGGCGATCAGACCAAATTCCCCTGCGTCAGAGACACTCACGAGGGCCGATTGCCTGTTACCTTCTGTCGGCCCGTTGTTCTGAGCGACGGGTTGTCGGCGTCCGACGAGGGAGCGTCTGTGGTCCACGCGTACATCCTCATCCAAACTGAGGTTGGAAAGTCCTCCTCGGTGGCCAAGGAGATCGAACAGATCCCCGGGGTCACCCAGGCAGAGGACGTCACCGGCCCCTACGACGTGATCGTGCGCGCCGAGGCCGCCAGCGTCGATGAGCTGGGAAAACTGGTCATGTCACGGGTGCAGGCGGTCGATGGCATCACCCGGACCCTGACGTGTCCGGTGGTTCACTTCTGACCCGGCCGACGGCGGTGCGATCATGGCCCTTCGCGCTGCCGGCGGCCCGAACCGGTGGCGTGGGCCGTGCACGGATCACGGACTCCCCCGCCCTGATCCGACGGGTGTCCGTCACTCGCATGATGGCCAGGATCTCGATCCCGGCCATCATGCGAGCCAGTGTCATCGTCATCGTGATTTTAGTCACATCCTGCGCGGGCTCCCCAGGTCCGGTCACGGTCACCCTGGCGCCCGACCCGGCCGGCAGCGAACGGGTCGCCTGCGTGAACCTCGTTGCGGCCCTGCCGTCCTCACTGGGGGCGGGTCTGGGTCGGCGCGAGGTCAGACCGGCCTCGCCGTTCGTCGCCGCCTGGGGTTCCCCGCCCGCGGTCCTGTCGTGCGGGGTTCCCGGGGTCGCTGCGGGCTATCGACAGGACGTGACCCTCGCGGTGGTCGACGACGTCGGCTGGTTCGCCGAGGATCGCGGTGCCAGCGTCCGCTACTCCACGCCGACCCGACGTCCCCAGGTCGTGCTCATCCTGCCCGCGTCCGTGCAGGCGTTCGACGTCCTGGTCACGCTCGCCGGTCCGGTCCGCGACGCCACCAGGGCGACGGTCGCCTGACCCGCCGCCCAGTCACCGCCGCCCAGTCACCGCCGCCCAGTCACCGCAGCCCGGTGCCGCGACGTACCGCCGACTCGATCAGCCGGTCCACCAGCGCCCGGTAGTCCAGACCGCTGGCACCCCACATCTGCGGAAACATCGAGGTCGGGGTGAACCCGGGCATGGTGTTGACCTCGTTGACGACGATCGAACCGTCCGGGCACAAGAAGACGTCCACCCGCGCGAGACCCGCGCAGTCCAGCGCAGTGAACGCGCGCAGGGCAAGATCGCGAATCCTGGCGGCGACGGCGACGGGGATGTCGGCCGGAACGTCGAACCGGACCGCTCCCGACAGGTACTTGGCGTCGAAGTCGTAGAACCCGGCTGAGGATGTCACCGTCACCTCGGCCGGGACGCTCGCCTCAGGCTCGCAGCCGGCCAGGCCCTCCAGCACCCCGCACTCGAGCTCACGGCCGGCGACGGCGGCTTCGACAAGCACCTTCGGGTCGACCGCGCGGGCCGCCTTCAGCGCGGTCTCCAGGTCATCCCACGCGTCCACCCGGCTGATGCCGATACTTGAGCCGCCCCGGGCCGGCTTGACGAACACAGGCAGGCCCAGCCGTTGCCGGTCGGATGCCGTGATGGTCTGTCCCCCGCGCAGCACCACCACGGGCGCCACCGGCAGCCCCGCGGCCGCAAGCAGGGTCTTCATGTGCTGTTTGTCCATGGCCGCGGCGCTGGCGAACACGCCGGAGCCGACGTAGGGCACGCCGGCCATCTCCAGCAGCCCCTGCACGGTGCCGTCCTCGCCGAAGGGCCCGTGCAACAACGGGAACACGACGTCGACCTCGCCGAGACCGTCCTCGCCGAGACCGAGGCTCCGCAGACCGTCCTCGCCGAGACCGAGGCTCCGCAGGCCGCCCGCGGTGGGGTCACCCGGCAGGGCCACCGGTATCCCGGTGCCCTCGACGCTCGGCAGCACGCCGGAACGGACCTGGAGCGCCGCCGGATCACCCGAACCGAGCACCCAACGGCCGTCCGGGGTGATACCGACGGCCACAACGTCATAACGCCGCGGGTCCAGGGCCGCCAGCACGCTGCCGGCGGACACGCACGAGATCGCGTGTTCGGTGCTGCGTCCGCCGTAGAGGACGGCGATCCGGATCCTGCGCGCAGTGCCGGGCATGGACCGGACCCTAACCGATGCTCGGCCGCCTCACCGTGACCCCGACGCCGCGCAACCGGCGGCGACGGCTCCGGTGATCGCTCAGGCGCTGGGGGCGCGGTGCTCGCGGCCTGGTTCGCGGCTCATCAGTTCCTTGACCGCGTCCATCGGCGCAAGGCCCTCGTAGATGACCCGCTCCACCTGCTCAGTGATCGGCATTGCGACGCCCAGTGACCGGGCCAGACCCAGGATGGGCCGGCAGGAGCGGACGCCCTCGGCGATCTGAACCTGCTGGATGCTGGCCGTCGCCAGGGTCATGCCACGGCCGAGCTTCTCACCGAAGGTGCGGTTGCGCGACAACGGCGACGAACAGGTGGCCACCAGGTCACCCAGGCCGGCGAGGCCGGCGAACGTCAGCGGATCGGCGCCCATGGCGACGCCGAGCCGGGCCGTCTCGGCCAGCCCCCGGGTGATCAGGGAGGCGACCGAATTGGTGCCGAACCCCATTCCCTCGAGCATGCCCGCGGCCAGCGCGATCACGTTCTTGACAGCGCCGGCGAGCTCACAGCCGACCAGGTCGGAGTTGGTGTACGGGCGCAGATAGGACGTCCAACAGGCCCCCTGCAGATCGATCGCGGTCTGCTCGCAACAGCTCGCCACGACGGTGGCCGCCGGCTGCTCGGCCGCGATCTCACCCGCCAGGTTCGGGCCGCTGACCACCGCGATCCGGTCCGGACCCGCGCCGGTGACCTCGCTGACGACCTCGCTCATCCGACGGCGGGACTCGCCCTCGACGCCCTTGATCAGACTCACGTACACCGCGGACGGCGGGACCAGTGGCGCCCAGCGGACCAGGCAGCCACGCAGGACCTGGGACGGCACCGCGAGCACGACCAGATCGGCCCCGCGAAGCGCCTGTGCGGCATCCCCGGTGGCACTGACCTGGTCAGGCAGTGTGAGTCCGGGCAGGTAGCGGGGGTTGACATGATGGTGGTTCACCGCCTTGACGATGTCGGGCGCACGCGCCAGCAGCGTGACCCCGGCCCCGGCGTCGGCGAGCACCTTGGCGAAGACCGTCCCCCAGGATCCGGCGCAGAGAACAGCCGCTCTCGTCACACGGATCGCCCGCCGGCCGGGTGCTCGCCAGTCGGGTGCTCGCCGGCCGGGTCCGATCGTGTCTCAGCGTCAACCATGTAGTGACCATATGATGACTAGACCGTTGCCAGACGGTAACCATCGCGGCGACCGCCGGGAGATGCCGGGACCGGCCGCCACGCCGCCACGGATGCCGTAGGGTCAGGACGTGATACCCGCACTACTCCGGAGATGACGCCCGACCCGACCTGGGTGGTCATTGTTCCGGTCAAGCGGTTGACTGCGGCCAAGAGCCGGCTCGCCCACCCCGAACGTGCGGCTCTCGCGCTCGCGATGGCTCAGGACACGGTCGCCGCGGCCAGAGATATTGATCATGATGTGGTGGTGGCCGTCGTCGTCGTGACCAACGACCGCACGGCGCGGGCCGGCATCGCCGACATCGCGGATATCGCGGATATCGCGGATATCGACGCTCGGGTAGTGATCATCCCTGACACTCCCGACACGGGTCTCAACGCGGCGTTGACGCACGGTGCGGCCGAGGCCGCGCGGCGGTGGCCCGGCGCCGGCGTCGCGGCGATGTCCGCGGACCTCGCGGCACTGCGCCCGGCCGAGCTGCGGGCGGCGCTGCTGGCCGTGCCACCCGAGCGCCGGGCCATGGTCGCGGATGCGGAGGGTACCGGCACAGTCATGCTCGCCGCCGCGCCCGGCACGGCGCTCGCACCCCGGTTCGGCCCAGCGAGCCGGGCCGCACACGTCCGTTCGGGAGCCCGGGACCTGACCACGCCGCTCGGCCGGTCAGTGCCCGGCCTGCGGCGTGACGTGGACACGCTCGACGACCTGCGGGACGCGCTGCGTCTGGGCGTCGGCCCACGGACCCGCGATATCCTGACAGCCCCAGCGGCTGACGCAATCGTCGGCTCTGGGCTGTCCCAGACCCGTTGTACGGGTCCTAATCGTCGCTCGCACCTGCCCCGGCCACCGGAGACTGGCACCATCGAGGGCATGACCGAGCTGGTGGTGAACCGATCCGAACAGCCGCAGCGTAAACCACGGAGCGCCCTGCTTGAACCGCTGGAGGCGCCCCGGCCACCGACGCCGTCCGATCTTCCCGAAGACCGTTTCATCAACCGCGAGAAGTCCTGGTTGGACTTCAACGCCCGCGTACTGGCACTCGCCGAGGATCCGGCCACACCACTGCTCGAATGCGCCAAGTTCCTGGCTATCTTCGCCAGCAACCTGGACGAGTTCTACATGGTCCGCGTCGCCGGCCTGATGCGCCGCGAAGCGACCCGACTCGCGGTGCTCTCCGCCGACGGCCTCACCTCCCGCGAGCAGCTTGACCTGATCAGTAGAACAGCGACTGAACTCTACGAACGTCACTCCCGGTGTTTCAGCGATGTGGTCACGCCCGCTCTGGCGGACGCCGGCATCACGATCCGCCTGTGGAGCGACATGACCGAGGTTCAGAAGGACCGCCTGCACGCATACTTCAACCAGCAGGTCTTCCCCGTCCTGACGCCACTCGCGGTGGACCCGGCGCACCCGTTCCCCTACATCAGCGGCTTGTCGCTCAACCTGGCGGTCACGGTACGTACCCCGGGCGGGGATGCCGAGCGGTTCGCACGGGTGAAGGTTCCCCAGAACGTGCCCCGGCTGATCCGCGTCGAGCCGGACCACCCGCGCCACGACAGCAGGCGCCTGGAACTGCGCGGGCTGGAGTCCGACGACCGCGATGTCTGCTTCATCCCCCTGGAGGAGGTGATCGCCGCCCACCTCTCGCAGCTCTTCCCAGGTATGGAGGTGGTGGACGCCCACCTGTTCCGGGTCACGCGCAACGCCGATCTGGAGGTCGAGGAGGACGAGGCCGAGGACCTGCTACAGGCTCTCGAACGTGAGCTGGCGCGCCGGCGGTTCGGCCCGGCCGTGCGCCTTGAGGTCGCCGACGACGTCGACGACAACCTGCTGGACCTCCTCATGCGGGAGCTGGAGGTCACCAGCCGCGAAGTGATGCGGGTTCGGGGGCTCCTGGACCTGTCGGTGCTGTGGGCGCTCTACGACCTCGACCGTCCCGAGCTGAAGGACACCCCGCACGTGCGGCGAACCCACCCGCGGCTCGCGGCGTCCGAAGGGGAGCAGACCGATTTCTTCACGGTGCTGCGTGAGGGCGACGTGCTCATCCACCATCCCTATGACTCGTTCACCACCTCGGTACAGCGGTTCATCGAACAGGCTGCCGCCGACCCGCACGTCCTGGCCATCAAGCAGACGCTGTACCGGACCTCGGGTGACTCCCCCATCGTCGACGCTCTGATCAGCGCGGCCGAGGCGGGCAAGCAGGTCGTCGTCCTGGTGGAGATCAAGGCCAGATTCGACGAGACCGCGAACATCCGGTGGGCGCGCGAGCTGGAGCGCGCGGGCTGCCACGTCGTGTACGGGCTGATCGGATTGAAGACGCACTGCAAGACGTGTCTGGTGGTCCGCCAGGAGCGCGGTGGACTACGCCGGTACTGCCACGTCGGTACCGGCAACTACAACCCGAAGACGGCGCGGCTGTACGAGGATCTCGGCCTGCTCACCGCCGACCCCGATGTCGGCGCCGACCTCACCGACCTGTTCAACGTGCTGACCGGCTACAGCCGCCAGACCGAGTACCGCTCACTACTGGTAGCGCCTCAGCATATGCGGGACGGCATTATCCAACGTATCGAGCGGGAAAGCGAGGCGGCCCGCCAGGGCCAGGTGTCCGGAATCCGCCTCAAGATCAACAGTCTCGTCGACGAGGAAATCATCGACGCGCTGTACCGAGCGTCCCGTGCCGGCGTGCCCGTGCAGTGCCTCGTCCGTGGGATCTGCGGGCTGCGGCCGGGCATCCCGGGCCTGTCGGAGACCGTCCACGTCCGGTCGATCCTGGGCCGCTTCCTGGAGCACAGCCGGGTCTTGGAGTTCACCTCGCTGCGGGAGTGCTGGATCGGCAGCGCGGACATGATGCACCGCAACCTCGACCGCCGCATCGAGGCGCTGGTGCGGGTGGGGCAGCTGTCCCAGGAACCGTTGCGGGTCATGCTCGACCACGCCTTCTCCGAGGGCGTGGCAGGCTGGATCCTGCAGCCGGACGGGACGTGGTACCGGCGTTCGACCGGCCCGGACGGGGAACCGTTGTCGGACTACCAGACCGACCTGATGAGCCCGTCCCTGCGGCTGGCGTACGGCTGACCGGCGGTGCGCCGGCCGTGAGTGCCCTGACGGACCCACGGTCGGCACCCGCGTTCTCGGTTGCTCCTCGCTCGCTTCTAGGTT
>NZ_CAUVXO010000035.1:1470-3928 GCF_963555865.1 Protofrankia sp. Cr1 | reverse complement strand
CTCGCTCACTCCTCGCTCGCCGACACGCTGGCCTTGAACTCCGAACCCGGCCTGAACTTCGGCACGACCGAGGCGGCCACCTGCACCGGCTCGCCTGTGGCCGGGTTGCGGCCGGTACGGGCCGCCCGCTCGACACGCTCGAAGACGCCGAACCCGGTGATGGTGACCTTCTCACCGGCTGACACGGCTTCCTGGATCGCCTCGAACACGGCATCGACTGCTTTGGTCGCGTTCGATCGCCCGCCCTCGATCTGCTGGGCGATGCGATCAACCAACTGGGACTTGTTCACAACAACCTCCGGACGCCCCCCGCGGGCGCGGGGTTAGGGAGCAGATCGGGCATCACACTGCGCTGCACCGTAGGCATGTCCACCGGTTAGGGCAATTCCCCTGCGCGTGTCGCGCAACACAAACCCGCACGTCAACGACTCTTCTAGATCATCTAGCGGCACCCGGAGGATGGCGGACGAGCCCTCGATCGACCACAGTTCGCCACATTCAGTGACGACCAATAGTCTCCTACCCGGTCACCGGGAACCACCCGGGGCGAGTCGTCTCGAAGGCTGTGATCGCATCCTGGTGACGCAAGGTCAGACCGACGTCGTCCAGACCCTCCATCAGACGCCAGCGGGTGAAGTCGTCGATCTCGAAGCCCGCGACGAGCCCGGGTGCCCGCACCTCGAGTGCAGCCAGGTCAACGGTAATCGCAAGTGGTGGGATCGGCCTCGACCTGGTCGATGAGCGCCTCGACCGTCGCGGCCGGGAGCACGACCGGCAGCAGGCCGTTTCCCAGGGCGTTGCCGCGGAAGATGTCGGCGAAACGCGCCGAGATCACCACTTTGAAGCCATAGTCCTGCAGCGCCCACACGGCGTGCTCGCGGGACGACCCGGTGCCGAAATCCGGGCCGGCAAGCAGGATCGTGGCGCCGCTGTGAACCGGGTTGTTCAGGACGAAGCCCGGATCGGCCCGCCACTGCGAGAACAGGCCCGCGCCGAAGCCGGTTCGTTCGATCCGCTTGAGCCAGTCGCTGGGGATGATCTGGTCGGTGTCGACGTCGCTGCGCCGCAGCGGCACCGCCCGGCCGGTGTGCGTGGTGAACGCCTCCATCGCGGATGCGCCCCCTTCGTCATGTCGTGGTTGGGGTTGTCTCGCCGGTCAGAGATCGGCGGGCGCGGTCAGCCGCCCGGTGACGGCGGTCGCGGCTGCGACGGCGGGCGAGACCAGGTGGGTGCGCCCGCCCGGGCCCTGACGTCCTTCGAAGTTGCGGTTGGACGTGGACGCGCTGCGCTCGCCGGGCCCCAGCGTGTCCGGGTTCATGCCCAGGCACATCGAGCAACCGGCGCTGCGCCACTGCGCACCGGCTGCGCGGAAGACCTCGTCGAGCCCTTCGGCCTCGGCGTCCGCCTTCACCGTCATCGAGCCGGGGACCACCAGGACCCGCAGTCCGTCGGCCACCCGGCGACCGCGCAGGACGGCCGCGGCGGCCCGCAGGTCCTCGATGCGCCCGTTGGTGCAGGAACCGATGAACACCGTGTCCACCGGGATGTCGCGCAGCGGCGTGCCGGGCGTCAGCGCCATGTAGGCCAGAGCGCGCTCGGCCGAGGAGCGGACCGCCGGATCGGGGTAGTCCGCCGGGTCGGGCACCCGGGACGACAGCGGCGCGCCCTGCCCGGGATTGGTACCCCAGGTCACGAACGGGCTCAGCGCAGCCGCGTCCACCACGACCTCGCGGTCGAACACCGCGTCGTCGTCGGTTGCCAGGGTCGCCCAGTAGGCGAGTGCGGCGTCCCAGTCCGCGCCTACCGGCGCGTGCGGGCGGCCCCGCAGGTGGGCGACGGTCACCTCGTCGGGAGCGACCATGCCGGCGCGAGCACCCGCTTCGATGGACATGTTGCACACCGTCATGCGGCCTTCCATGGACAGCCCGCGGATGGCCTCGCCGCGGTATTCGATCACATGCCCCTGGCCGCCGGCGGTGCCGATCCGGGCGATGATCGCGAGAATCAGGTCCTTGGCGGTGACACCGGCGGGCAGCGCCCCGTCCACCGTGACCGCCATGGTCTTCGGCGGGCGCAGCGGCAGCGTCTGGGTGGCCAGCACATGCTCGACCTGGCTCGTGCCGATGCCGAAGGCGAGCGCGCCGAACGCGCCGTGGGTGGAGGTGTGGCTGTCCCCGCAGACGATCGTCATGCCCGGCTGGGTGAGGCCGAGCTGCGGACCGACGACGTGGACGATCCCCTGACCGGGGTCGTTCATCGGATGCAGCCGGACACCGAAGTCGGCGCAGTTCTTACGCAGGGCCTCGACCTGGGCGGCCGAGACCGGGTCGGCGATCGGGCGCAGCGTGTCGATGGTCGGGACGTTGTGATCCTCGGTGGCGATGGTGAGATCCGAGCGGCGCAGCGGTCGACCGGCCAGCCGGAGCGCCTCGAATGCCTGCGGGCTAGTCACCTCGTG
>NZ_CAUVXO010000035.1:0-861 GCF_963555865.1 Protofrankia sp. Cr1 | reverse complement strand
AGTATCAGTCTATGGAACAGCTTAGCGGAGTCGGCGTTCTGGACAAGGCGGCTGCCGTGCTCAGCGTGGTGGAGGCGGGTCCGGTGTCCCTCGGTGAGCTCGTTACCCGCACCGGGCTGAGCCGGGCGACCGCACACCGGCTCGCCGCCGCGCTCGAGGTGCACCGGCTCGTCGGCCGGGACTCCCGCGGCCGCTTCATCCCCGGGCCGCGGCTGGCCGCCGGTGGCGCCGTGCCGCTACCCTGGGCCTTGGTGGACGCGGCGGCACCTGTCCTGACCGCGCTGCGCGACGCCACCGGCGAGAGCAGCCAGCTCTACGTGCGCCACGGGGACGTGCGGGTGTGCGTGGCCGCGGCCGAACGCGCCAGCGGCCTGCGCGACACCGTCCCGGTGGGATCCACGTTGCCGATGACCGCCGGATCGGGAGCGCAGGTGCTGCTCGCCTTCACCGGCACGGCGAGCGCGGATGCGAGCCCGGATGTGAGCCCGGATGTGAACGGCCCACCGGTCGATACGGCCATTCCCCCGGGGGCGGTGTTCGATGCGGCCGACCTGGAGCGGGTGCGACGCCGCGGCTGGGCCGAGAGCGTCGGCGAGCGCGAGGCCGGGCTCGCCTCGGTGTCGGCCCCGGTCCGCGACGCCGGCGGCCGCGTCATCGCGGCGTTGTCACTGTCCGGCCCGGTCGCACGGCTGACCCGCTCCCCCGGCACCCGCCACGGCGCCACCGTCGCCGCCGCCGCCGAGCGCCTGCACGCCCGCCCCGCTCTTTGATCCACAATCCACGCCCCTACCACCAGGCGCTCCTAACGATGTGAATCTGATGCTCCTGGCACAACACCAGATTCACATCGTTCCCAAAGGG
>NZ_CAUVXO010000034.1:13453-25222 GCF_963555865.1 Protofrankia sp. Cr1 | reverse complement strand
ATCGGCAGCCTGGACTCCCGGGTCTACGCCTTGAACGCGGCGACCGGCGCCGGGCCCTGAGAGTGGCCGGGAGCCCGGACAGGACCGGGACGGCGCGCGCCGCGGATCAGTCCCGATTTCCGGTCAGTTCGGCTTCCGGCCGGTCCGGCGCAGGCTGCGGATCAGGCTGGTGATCAGGACGCCAACCGGTGATGATGGCGCGGTTGTAGAAGTTCCGGTACTCGCGGACGGACGAACCGTCGGGCTTCACCCACAGCGTCTTGGCCGGCCGTCTCATCCATTTCAGAACTTCCAGGTCGACATGCACGTTCCAGGCTATGACACGCCAGATCGCCCGGGTGAGCAGCCAGTTCAACGGGCTGTGGAACGGCGTCGTTCCGACCTTGCGGACGGCGATCCGCCAGGAGAGGATGGAGACGTTCTCCCGGACCGGAGTGGCACCGAGCAGAACTGTCAGCAGCGGCGAGTCACGATTGATGGTGGCGTTTTTCTGCGCTCGGTAGACGGCGATGCAGGGCCCCGCCATCTCGATGAAGGCATGGGGCTTGAAGAACCGCTGGACGTTGACCCCGTCCGTCCCCGGCGCCGGTCGCAGCTGGAACTCGAAACGGTCTCCTTCGTTGGCGGTGACGATGTATTCGAGCTGCCCGGCCGCCTTGTGGTTGTGTGGAAAATGATACGAGTCTGCGACATGCTCGAACATCGGCAACGGGTCACTGCGGCCGATGTGGATCTCCCCTTTGACATTCGTGTACCGGGATGAGTCGAATGACGCGACGTCGAGGAACTCCCGGGCCGGCTCCGGGCCGTACCAGAACCAGATGTTCCCCACCCGCTCCAGGACCGGGATCGTGGGCTGACGCGCTCGCGGCGGATCCCGGTCCGCCGCGGAGTACTGGCCATCGATCATCACCACCGCGCCGTCCTGGTCGCGGAAAAGCGCGTACCGGCGGGACATGAACTCAACGGGTACCACCTGCCCCGGGGCGAGATCCTCACTGAAACGCGCGAAATACCAGCCGATCGGGTAGTCGGTCCGCTGTTCACCGGACGCCGGTCGGGATTGGATGAGCTGTCGGTCATGGGCTTTGAGTCGTTGCCACCGCAACGCTGTCACGGGTCCTCCTGAACCTATTGGGCGGCCGGCGACGCGGAGGAGCAATGATCGCGTCGCCTTTGGCCGGCTGGACGCTGGGATGCCGCCGGCCGAGTTCGAGTGGCGGCGGACCGGGAGAATTCTATTGCGAGCCGACGGAGGCCGGGCGGAATCTCCGGTGAACGATCTTCGGATCCATCCGCCGGAGCAACAGGGCCGTAAGGATCACCGCGAGGATGCCGAGAGTCAGGCACGCGAGGACGTCGGTGAGGTAGACGGTCGCCGTATGTGCCCACTGCGGGTCGGCAATGCTGTCCGGATTCAACTGCGGGTCTCCTCGTTTCTGCACCTTGTTGAGATCGGCGGCCGAGGCGACCGCCGCGAAACCCCACCGGGCGGGCGCGAGGGCACTGATCTCCTCCAGCCCTCGTTTGCCGTGCACCGCGACGAGCCCGCCGCTGAACATGACCTGTGACATGGTGATGAGCACAAGCAGTGGCATGGCCTTGTCCGAGTTGTCCACCAGTGCCGAGATCACCAGGCCGATCATTGCGGACGACAGTGAGATCACGGTGACCGCGACGATGAGTTCCAGCAGCGGGGAGCCGAGGACCACCGCGTGGCGTGGTTCATGACCGAGGATGCCGATCGTCGTGAACACGATGCTCTGCACCGCGGTGACCATCGTGAGAACGACGACCTTCGCCGCGAGATAGGCGGTTCTGGATAATCCGATGGCCCGCTCCCGCCGGTAGATCGCCCGTTCCTTGACAATCTCCCGGACCGAATTGGCCATCCCCATGAAGCAGGCGCACAGCACCATCACCAGAAGTATCAGCGGCGCGTCCTGATTCGGCCGGTTGGGAAGCACGTCCAGGTTGCGTCCCACCACCCGGGGCATGATGCCCAGCAGGAACGGAAAAGCGATGACGAGCCCGAGATACGAGCGGTCGGAGGCGATGACACTCAGCATGCGGCGGCTGAGAGTTATTGTCTGGAACAGCACCGACTGCTGGCGGACGCTTGGCAGCTCCGCCGGCACAGGTCGGGCGGGCGGCGCGGTGACCGATGCCGGTACGTAGAAGCGCGACTCCCGGAAACGGTCCGCCAGGACCTCCCCGGGCGTCTCCTCCAGCATTTCGAAGACGTCGGCCCAGACGCTCTTACCGAGAAACGACAGAGCATACCGCGGTGGGCCGAAATAGGCGATATACCCGCCCTTCGCGAGTACCAGAATATAATCGCAGACATCAAGCTGCGCGACGCTGTGGGTTACGACGACGACCGTCCGCCCGTCATCGGCCAGCCCCCGCAGGGAGCCCATCACGTTCTTGTCCAGACCTGGATCAAGACCGGACGTCGGTTCGTCCAGGAACAGCAGCGTGGGCCGGGTCAGGAGTTCAAGCGCCACGCTGGTGCGCTTTCGTTGGCCGCCGGAGAGCTTCTGGACCGGTAGGTCCGCCCGATGCGTCAGACCCAGTTCGGCCAGGACCTCGTCCGCCCGCGTCCGCCGCTCCGCCCTCGTGGTATCCGGCGGGAAGCGCAGTTCCGCCCCGTAGTCCAGCGCTTTGCGGACGGTCAGTGTCGTGTGCAGCAGGTCGTCCTGCGGGACATGACCGATCCGGCGACGCAGTTCATCGTACTCGTTGTACATGTCCCGGCCGGCATAGCGGACCGTTCCCTGATCCGCCGGTCGGAATCCGGTCAGTGCGTTCAACAACGTCGACTTACCGGCTCCGCTCGGACCGATGACGGCCAACAGCGCCTGACCCGGCAGCCGGAAACTCACCGAATGCAGGATCTGCGTATCACCGACGAACACGCTCAGCCCGTCGGCCTCGAAGGTGACATCACCGGCGTCCAGGTACTCGACCAGCTGGTCACCCTCGACCTGGAAGAGATGATGCCCCACGGCAATCACGTCACGTTGGGCGAGAACTGCCCTGGTGACGCGGGAACCGTTGACGAATGTCCCGTTCGCCGACCCCAGGTCGACGATCTCAACCCCGCTGTCGCCGATCAGGAGCTCGGCGTGCCACCGGGATGCGAGCAGGTCACCCACCGTGATGTCGTTACCCCCGGACCGCCCGATCGACAACGTTCCACGAAACAGCCGATGGACGTTGCGGCGTTCGTGCGCACCCTCCAGGCTGTCCACCTGAAGAAAATCGTCGGGGTGGCCGGGGCGGTCAGAGCGCGGAAGTTTCGGACCGGGCTCATAACCCGCGGCGTCCGGCCGCAGGGTCAGCAGCTGCGAGTGCGGATCCCGATCCGCACCGCCGACCTCGGGGGAGTCCGCGGGAACGGGTAGAACGGGAACGGGAACGGGAACGGGCAGAACAGTGAGCTCGGGGCCGGTCGGCGTGCCCAGGCGCAGCCGAATCTCACGTTTCCACAGCTACCCGCCGCACCCGCTGACCGCCCAGCCAGGTGCCGTTGGAGCTCACGTCACGAACCGTCCAACCCTGAGCGTCCGGTTCGATCACCAGATGTTCACGCGAAACCCGGGCATCCGTCAAGACAAGATCGGCGGTCCGGCCGCGTCCGACGACAAAGGGTCGACCGGTCGGCACGGTCGCCTCATGACTTCCGCTGACGAGTCTCAGCGTCACAGGCACGTCCTACCCCTTCGGAACCATGTGTTGAAAACGTGTCGGGAATCCGCCGACGGAGCGCCGCCCGTGCCCCCTGGGGGCACGGGCCGGTCGCGGTGTCAGCCATCGGCCGGCGGCGGGCTGTGTATCGCGATCACCTCTTCCAGGACGCGGATCAGATCCATCCAGCCGTGGAACTCCGCGATGCGCTCGTTGTCGAAACGGATGCGCCCGTCGATACGGTCGGTGGTGACCGGGGTCAGTTCCATGACGAGCCGCACGGTTACCGCGGCAGTCTCGCCACCTTCGGTGTCGTCCATCACGGAATGCCCATCACCCTCCGCCTTGCACCCGGAGCCGACATGGTTGACGGTAGCCGTATTACGCAATGGTGTCCCCGGGGATTTCCCCAGGTTTTCGTCACCCGGCGCGCAGACACGCGGCCAGCTGGGTGCGGGACCGCACACCGAGCTTCGCGTACACGTTTCCGAGGTGGTATTCGATGGTCTTGACACTGCGCACCAGCTCAGCGGCGATCTCGCGGTTGGACAGGCCTGTACAGACCAGCTGGGCCACCGTCCGCTCCTGCGGGGTGAGCGAACCGGCCGGATCGGTGCCCCGGGGCTGTGTCGGAGCCTGCCCACAGGCGGCGAGTTCGCGGTCGCAGCGGAGCAGGTAGGGCCGCGCGCCGAGTGCCTCGAACCGTGCCTGAGCCGCGCTGAGGGCGGCCGTGGCCTCGTCTGACCGACTGGACCGGCGTAGGAACGCGCCGTGCCCCAGCTCGAGGAGCGCCCGTTCGAACGGGATCGGCTGGTCCACCGCCAGTGCCAGACCCTCGCAGTAGGCGTCCTCGGCGGCTGCCGGCCGGCGTCGCGCGATCTCGATGGCCGCCCGTGCCCGGGCGCAGGCCACCAGCGCCGAACGGTGCTTTTCCTCGGTCGCGGCCTCCTCGAGGGGACGCAGGCTCTCGTCGGCATCGTCGGGGCGGCCCAGGGCAGCCAGCGCCTCGGCGTACATCGGTCGCCACGCCATCCAGGCCGGCTCGGGTGCGGCCATCTCCGTGATGGTGGTGAAGAAACTCAGCGCGGCCAGAACGCCCTCGGTGTCCCCGGCAGCATGCGCGAGTTTGGCGCGTGTGGCGGCGGCGAGCCCGTGGGTGGCGTCGTCCGGCGGCCATCTAGGGTTGTCCAGGACCTTGAGGTGTTCGCCAGCTGCCGCAAGGCCCCGGCCCGCCAGCGGCGCCGCGGCGACCGCATGGCACAGTGGAAGCATCCAGTGTTGTTCGGCGTCGCCGGCGATCGACGCGGCGAGCTCGGCGTGCAGGAGCGCGTCGTCCCATGCTCCGAGTCGGTACTCGGTGTCGGAGAGGAAGGCGAGCGCGCCGAGGGCGTAACCCACCGATCCGTGCTGGCGGTAGGCGGTGGCGGTGACGGTGAACGCCTCCCGCGCCGCTTCGAGTCGGTCGGAGGCCAGCAGGACATATCCCCTGCCGAACAATCCGTCCCGTTGCCTGGCGTAGGGCTCCGGCACGGACGCCGCGAGCTCCCGTGCCTGGTCGAACTGCCCGGCTCCGATCAGCGCGCTGATCTGTATGTCGAGCAGCTGCCACGGCCGGACCGCCGGTGTCCCTGGCATGCCCATTGCGCGAAAGCCCCAGGTCGCGGCCTCGCGGTTGAGGCCCTGGAACGACAGCGTCAGCGCGGTCTGCTCGGCTATCGTGCGCGCGAAGGCAGGGTCCGCCGCGGGGTCGACCGCGGTCCACGCCGCGCGCAGGTAGGCGGTGGACTCCTTGTAGGCGCCCTGGACGAGCGCAAGGCGTCCCGCCAGGTAGTTGCGCCGTGCCGCGTTCTCGATGAGCCCGGCGTGGTCGGTCTGGCGACCCGCGCGGGCCAGTTCGCCAGCATAGAGCAGGAAGTCGACGGCATCGACGAACAACCGTTCCCGGGTGGGCCGATCCGGGGTCAGTCGTGCCGCGTCCATCATCAGGTCGCCGGCGGCGGCCCACCGGGCCTCGACGGCCAGGCGTTCCGCCGCGACGGTGATCTCGGCCGCGAGGTCCGGATCGGGAACGATCGTCGCCGTTATCCGGTGGCGCAGCCGGGCCCTGTCGTCATGGGCCAGCTGCGCGGCTCGCAGGTGCAGGGCCGACCGGTGCGCCGGTCCAAGATCATGATAGATTGCCGACCGTACGAGCGGATGGGCGAAGGCGATCCGGTGTTCCAGCCTCGTGGTCTCCTCGATCAGTAATGACGATGCGACCGCCTGCTCGAGCGCGGGCAGCGGCGCCCTGATCTCCGCGATCATGGCCGCGTCCACCAGCTGGCAGGACCGACCGAGCACCGCTGCCGCCATGGTGAGTGCGCGACCATCGGGCGCGCACTGCGCCAGCCGGCCGAGCACGACCAGCGTGAACGAGCGTGGCGCCGGTAACGGTTCGGCGTCGTTGTCCAGCGCATCCGAGGAAAATTCCTCCAGCAGCGCGCGGGCGTGCAGCGGATTGCCGTCGGTCAACTGGAAGATACGTTCGGCCGCGTGGGTCGACATCGGGCTGCCGGACACCAGCCGAGACAGTTCGCGCAGGTCAGACGGGTCCAGTCCGCGCACGCGCAGTGGCGTTCCCCGTTCGGCGAGAAAACGCAGCAACCCGTCGGTGAGTGGCACCGCGGGTGTGGTCGGCATGACCAGCAGACATAGAATGGAGTCCGAGCGCAGCCGGCGTAAAGCGAACGCCAGAGCCCGCTGGGAAGCGGTGTCGGCCCATTGAATGTCGTCGATGACGATGACCAGGGTCGCGCACTCGGTGAGCATCTGGCCGGCCAGCGCCACCAGGGCGGCTCCCACCCGCAGCGGGTCCTGCGCGCTGCCGTCCGACGCGGTGAGATTCGGCGCTACGAGCGGTTCGTCGACACCGCTGAGGAGCTGGGCGATGGTTGCGAAGGCCAGCGTCGACTCGGCCTCGTCGCCGCTGGCGACCAGCGTTCGCGTGTCGTCGGCGAGCCCCTCGAGGAACCGGCGTACGAGCGTGGTCTTGCCGACACCCTGCTCGCCGGTTACCGCGACAACCGTGAGCGCACCGTTCCGCGCGTCCGCCAACCTGGCACCGAGGAAGCTCAGCTCCGATTGTCGCGCGACAAATCCGTCGGGATGGCCGAGATTGTCATTGACAGCGCTACCGGGCCCGCCCCCACTCATGTTTCACGCCCATCCGCCGGGTGACATTGGCAGTCCACTCCAGGGGATGATATTCACCGGCGCCACGCCGCCACCCGGGGAGTCATCTATCCGACGCGGTGCGGGTCCGGCGAGGCTGGCGGGGCTGGCGGGCGGTTCGCCCACCGGCCGCCTGTCATCATATATACCGTGTTCCCGGCCTGCGGGTGATTCCGGCGCAATTCGACGAACGCGCCCGGTAGACCCCGGGTGAATCGAAAGAATCGGCTGGGGAAACTCGGCGTGGGAAACGTCGTGTGCGATCGGGGTGGGGAGCGGTGCTCGCGCCCCACCCCGATCCCGGCCTGAGGGCCAAAGGGTGTGCGATCATGGTTCTTCTCGCGCACCCGGAGGCCGATGTCCCCAGGGTGCCAGCTGACGACCAGTGGCTGCCGGTAGATCAGCGGCTGGAGGTACAGCGGTTGACCAGCGCTTCGGTCGTTGTCGTCACCTCGGTCAGTAATTTCGGCTCGTAGGTACTGGTGTCGACCCGCAGCCGGAGGAAGCCGATCGCGGTTGTGATCTTTTCGATGTCCGGGGCGAACTCGCCCGCGGTCGGGATCTGGTCGTAGAGCTTCTCCTGCGGGTCGATCAGGTCGGTCGCGACGAGTTTGATGCCGTCGGGTTTGTCATTGCCCCGACGCGCGATGCGCAGGGTGTCGACCAGCCCGGACGCCGCATCCCGGCAGGCGCCGGCCTGGAACGTCTCGACTGCCGGGAGCGGCTTGGTGGCGGTGGTCCCGCCGCCGCCCCCGCAGCCGGCCGCGAGCCCGGCCACGGCCAACACTGCGGCGGCTGCCGCGGCCATCCTGATCGACGGTGGTGTGCGCAGCATCATTGCGGTCCTCCTCCCGTGTGGATCATTTCCGAGCGTCAGCCGTGGTTTCAGCGTCAGCCGTGGTTTCAGCGTCAGCCGTGTTTCAGCGTCAGCGTGAGTTCGGCAGGGCGAGGTACGGGAACGTGCCCAGGAAGGGGATGTTGTTGGCGTTCACGGCGTCCCCCAGCCCCTTGACGGCGTCCGGTGTGCCCGGCAGCAGGACACCTTCGACGGCCTGGAGCTCGACGTCGACGACGTCGTCGGTCAGGCGCCGCCCGTTCGGGAAGCCGGCGGCGTCACCGCCGACCACGCCCAGGCGGTTCGGGCTTGCCGTGGGTGGAACGGACATGTTGAGCCGGAGCTCCTCGGACGGGGCGATGTCCTTGGGGTCGGCATCCTTGTTCAGGGTCGGTGAGGTGAGGTCGACGCCGAGGTTCGCCTTGCTGATACCGGTGAGGAACACCGCGACGAGGTCGTTACGCGGAGTCTTCGGTGCCGGGATCTTGTAGAAGGTCTGGAAGAGACGGGCCAGCTCGGGGTCGGTGACGTAGTTGAGGAACTGGGCGTCCCGCGACGGTGTCGAGGCGTTGAACCGGTCCTTCTGGCCGACCGGGATGATGACCTCGTTCACCAGCGGTGAGCCCAGGCGCGAGACCTGCGACCACTGCCCGAAGCCCATCGCCCGGCCGGAGCTGTTGGTCGGGGACACCATGGTGGTGCTGCGCCGCTGGGTGGTGCTCCACACCCCGACCACCGGGTTGCGGCCGGCGTCGCCCTTGAGGGCCAGCAACGAGGCCGGTACCTTCAGCGCGATCGAGTTGACGTTGTAGCCGGCGAGGGTGTCCTTGCCGATCTCGGACAGGTTGCCGCCGTAGAGCAGGTCGAACACGTGCAGGTCCAGGAAGAACGGGTCGTCGGCCTGGCCGGCGAACGTCGTGAGCCCGCTGGGCAGGGGCTTGACCGCCTGGTTGCGCAGGGCGGCGTAGTTCGGCATGGAGGTCTTACCGACGTTGGACGGTGCCACCGGCACCTTGTCGGCCAGCACCGTGGAGCGGCCCTTGCTGACCACCTCCAGCCGGTAGGTCTGGGTGAAGTTCAGGTCAGGGTCGTCCAGTGACGTGACGACACCGGTGTTGTACAGGAAGGTGTTCGGGTTCTTGTAGGCGCTGGAGAACGTCCACCGGTAGGTGATGTCCGGCTTGGCGTCCCCGTCGTTGTCGATGTTGATGTCGTACTGGGCGTCATTGGCGAACGGGTAGAAGTTCGGTCCGCCGTTGGGGTCCTCGAACGGGATCCAGTTGGCGACCAACGTCACCGAGTTCTTGTCGTCCGGGCTGACGAACGCGTAGGTGTCGGTGTTGTCGATGGCCGGGTCGGCGGCGACCAGCGGTGCCTCGCGGTGGCTGGAGGCCATCGACGCCGCCGGGCTCAGCGCCACGAGCGCGCTACCGACGCCGAGTGTCACCGCGGCGATGCCGGCGATGCCGGCGATCCCGCGCCGTGCCGGCCGGGTCCGTGATCCGGCCCGGGGGCGACGTGCCTCCCCGGTGGAATCCGGTTCAATCATGATTTTCCCCTCGGGATGATGAAGGGACCGGCCCAACTGCCGGTCGCGACATCCCTTGTTCGTGCGCCGCGGCCGTTCGGATGGGTATCAATGACCGGCCGGGTGTCAGAAACCCGACATGGTTCCTCCCATCCGGAGGCCGGCCTGCTGCGAACAGCACTGTGCAGGCCCGCCACCGGGAGGGAACCCAGATGAGGAAACGACAAGCCGCCACGATGATCGGGGCGGTGGTGACGGCCGCGGTCGCTCTGCTGGCGGGAGCGACGCTGATCCCCACCGGCGTGCTCGGGGGCACTGATCCGCGGGTGCCGGCACCCCGGGCGCCGGCACCGGGGGCCACCGGGCCCGCACCGCAGGACGTGTCGACCCGGGCCGTCAGCGATCTCCAACGGCACCTGGGTCTCGTTCCCGGCGACTGGACGGCCTGGGCGGCGCTTGGCACCACCTACGTCGAGCGGGCCAGGGTCACCGGCGACCCGACCTACTACCCGCGGGCCGAGACCGCGCTGGCCCGCTCCCTGGCGATCCGACCGGATGACAATGACGCCGCGCTGGCCGGGCAGGCGGCGCTGGCGGCGGCCCGCCACGACTTCGGTGAGGCGCTGCGGCTCGCCGACGCGGCGATAGCGATCAATCCGTACAGCGCGACCGCCGGCGGAATACGCGCGGACGCGCTGATCGAGCTCGGCCGCTACCCGCAGGCCTGGGAGGCTGTCCAGCACACGGTCGACCTGCGGCCGGATGTCGCCTCACTGGCCCGGGTCTCCTACGCGTTCGAGCTGCAGGGCGACGTCGCCGATGCCCGCAACGCCATGGAGCGCGTGCTCGCCGACGCGACATCCCCGTCGGATGCCGCGTTCGCCCTCTTCCACCTCGGCGAGCTCGCGTGGAACAGCGGTGATCGTGACGGTGCCGACGATGCCTACCGCCGGGGCCTGGAAAGAGATCCGTCCTCGGCAACGTTGCTCGGCGGGCGGGCCCGGGTGGCCGCGGCCCGCGGCCAGATCGAGACCGCACTGGCCGACTACCAGAGCGTGGTGACCCGCATGCCGACGCCGGCGCTGGTCATCGAGTATGGGGAACTGCTGGAGTCGGTGGGCCGGGGAGACGAGGCGCGGACCCAGTATTCACTGGCGCGAACCACCGCTGAGCTGTTCCGCACGCAGCGGGTGGACGTCGGCGTGGACCTGGCCCTGTTCGAGGCCGACCACGGGGACCCGGCCGCCGCGTTCGCGACCACTGATCTGCAGATCAGGACCCGCGTCGGGATATTCGTCCAGGACGCCGACGCCTGGGCACTGCACCAGCTCGGCCGGGACTCCGAGGCCCTTGTTCACGCACGCGCCGCGGTTGCGCTCGGTACCCAACGTGCACTTCTGCGCTACCACCTCGGCGTGATCGAGGCCTCGCTCGGGCAGCGGGACGCGGCAGCGGCAGACCTGCGGACCGCGCTCGCCACGAACCCGTACTTCTCCCCGCTGCACGCCCCACGCGCCGCGACGCTGCTGGCCACCCTTGCCGGCGGCCGGTGATGGCGACGACGCGGCCGGGCCGGCGCGGCCCATGGCGCTGGTCGGCCGTCGCGGTGATCGCACTGATGATCGTCGGCCTGTCGGCGGGAGCGGCATCGGCTCATCCGCTGGGTAACTACACCGTGAACACCTCCAGCGTGCTGCGGGTGCAGCCGGACCGGGTGCTCGTCGACGTCATCGTGGACATGGCCGAGATCCCGACCACCCAGACCCGTCCGGCGATCGACGCTGTCGGCGCCACGAACTGGCGGGAGCAGGAATGCGGGCGTATCGCGGGCCAGGCCGACCTGACCGTGGACGGCCGGGTCCGTCCACTCACGCCGACCGCGGGCACCCTGAGCTTCCCACCGGGGGCGGGCGGCCTGTCGCTGCTGCGGCTGGTCTGCCGGTACGCGGTCGAGACCGGCGCCACCCCCGCATCGGTCGGGTACACGCTGCGGGCCTACACCGACCGGGTGGGTTGGCGGGAGACCGTGGCGTTGGGTGATCGGACCACCCTTGTCGCCAGTGACGTTCCCACCCGGTCGCCGAGTGGGCTGCTCGCCTCGTATCCGTCGGACCCGCTGTCCAGCCCGTCCGACGTCAGCAGCGCGACACTGCGGGCAAAGCCAGGCGGACCGCCTGTCCTCGACCCCCTCGACGGCAACCAGAGTTCCGCTGTGCGCCCAGCCGGGTCGAGCGGGCTCACCGGGCGTTTCACCGCGTTGGTCGGGCGCCGCACGCTCTCGTTCGGCATGGGCCTGCTGGCCGTCGTGCTGGCGGTCGGGCTCGGTGCGGTCCACGCGTTCGCTCCCGGGCACGGCAAGACGGTGATGGCGGCCCGGATCGCCGGCAACCGGGCGTCCCGCCGGGACCTCGCCCTGATGGCGCTGGCGGTGACCGTGACCCACACGCTCGGCGTGCTGCTGCTGGGGGTGGCGCTGTCGGTGTCGACGAACCTTGCCCCGGAACGG
>NZ_CAUVXO010000034.1:10676-12957 GCF_963555865.1 Protofrankia sp. Cr1 | reverse complement strand
CACGCACACGCATGGTGGTCGCCTGCACACCCATGCCCTCCCCGAGGGGCCGCCGAAACTGCGTGGCCTGCTTGCGATGGGGTTCGCCGGCGGTCTCGTCCCGACTCCGACCGCGGTCGTCGTACTGCTGGGCGCCGTCGCACTCGGACGCGCCTGGTTCGGCGTCGTGTTGGTCTTCGCCTACGGCGTGGGTATGGCCGTGGCGTTGGTCAGCATCGGCATTCTGCTGGACCGGGCGCACCGTCCGCTGCTGCGACGGGCCAGCGCCGCCGCTCCGAGGCTCACCGGTGTGGCCGCCCGCTGGACCCCGGTGGCCACCGCGGGTGTCATCGTCGTGGCCGGGGCGATCATTGTGCTGCGCGCGGGGGTCCAGTTCGGCATCTGACAACCCGTTGCACCACAATGGCTTCGGGCATCGTGACCGGCGCATGGGACAAGGACGGGTCTAGTGGGCAGCGACGTAACGGGCAGCGACGCAGTGGGCATCGGGACCGCGGACAGGTTGGCACTGCATGAGATCGCAGCGCGGTACGGAGATCTCATCGACGCCCGGGACTGGCCGGGTCTGGCGTACGTCTTCGCCGCGGATGCGGTTTTCGATCTCACTGACGTCGACGCTCCGCGGCTCGACGGGCTCGACGCCATCCGGCATCACATGGACGGCGCGGACCATCCGCTCGCCCACCACATCACCAACATCTATGTGACCGAGGACGGCGGCGAGCCGGTGCTGCACAGCCGTGTCCTTGGCGTCCTGCCCGACCGGCGTGCCAGTTCCGGCCAGTACACCGACGCGGTCGTCCGCACACCGGACGGGTGGCGCATCCGGCACCGGCTGTTCCAGCTGAACCGACGGCCGGCCCGATCCCCATCATCGGCCACGGCCATCGGGGGCAGTCGCGGCTGACAGGCGGGCGAGATCCGCCGGTGTGTCGATGTCGTCGGGGGAGCCGGTTCCGTCGCACGCCACCGTGACGACGCGGTCGGGGTTGGCGTGCAGCCAGGCGCGCGCGCCCACGTCACCGCGGGCATGGGCGCACACCTCGGCCCATGTCTCACGTCGTAACAACACAGGATTACGCGGTTGCCCGCCGTAGGTGGCGACCGCCGCGACCGCGCCGGACGCGTGGGCGTCGAGCAGCCGGCGTACGGCCTGCGGGCCGATCAGGGGCTGGTCGACGAGCGCAATGATCACCGCCTCGAGGGCGGTGTCGGCAACCGCATCGAGCCCGCGCCGAAGCGAGCTCCCCATCCCTTCGGCCCAGCCCGGGGCGAGGACGACCTGCGCTCCTGGCAACGTCGCGGATCTGGTGACCTCGGCCGCAGCTGCTCCGAGCACCACGAAGACCGGCGCACAGCCGCCGGCTGCGAGCAGCCGAGCCGCCCGCTCGACCAGCGGTTCGCCGTCCAGCGTGGCCAGGGCTTTGGGACCGCCGAAGCGGCGCCCTGCCCCGGCCGCCAGGACGAGCCCGCCCACACCGCCCGCCGAGGCCTCCACCATGAATGCCATCCTATGGCACCGCATCCGATTTCATTGCAGTTGGTATATATCTTCATGATTATCTATCTAATTCTTCTTCGGCTATATTCGGGTGTCATTTTCTGGATCACATCGTCGGATTCGGCTGCCGACTATATGGTCAGGAACGGTGAAAAGGTCCCTGATCAGTGCGTTTCCGCGCGGCAGTGCGCGGGAGGTCCGTGTGCCCAGCCAGCCTGGTTCGGCGCCGGTCGCCTTCCTCAGCTACGCCGACGCGGACCATGCGCGGCACGGTGCTTCCCTGGCGGAGCTCGCGGCCGCGCTCGAGGATGACATCCGAACCCGAACGGGTCACTCTTCGTTCCGAGTTTTCTGCGATCGCCGGGATCCCCGCTGGGGTGAGCTCTGGCACGAGCGGATTGCCGGTACGGCGGACCCCGCGAACGCCGCGGCCATCCTCATAGCGGTCATGACCCCTGCTTTTTTCCGGAATGCCCAGTGCCGGCATGAGCTGGAGCGTTTCCTCCAGATCGAACGGCAGCTGGCCCGTCCCGACCTCGTTGTCGCCGTCCGGTGGTCGAAGGAACTCGACCTGATTGCCGGCGGTACGACCGACCTGTTGGCACGGGCGGTAGCGCATCGGGTGTCCATGCACTGGCCACCCCCGGGCGGCGAATCACCGGCGGCGGTGCCGGTCGAGCGCTGGGCGGCAGACCTCGCTGGACGGATCAGCGTGCCGCTGGACGCCCTTGTCCGTCCGGCGATTCTCTGGCCGGACGGTATTGCGCATTATGACATCGC
>NZ_CAUVXO010000034.1:2259-10076 GCF_963555865.1 Protofrankia sp. Cr1 | reverse complement strand
ATGACATCACGCCTGATGATAGTGCGTATCATGACGATACCGCCCGTTACGATATTATCGGACGGTATGACGGCATCAGCCGGTATAACAGTGATACTGCGCAGCGAAGCGGTGTCGTGCAGGTGCCGCGGCAGCTTCAGCCGGAGCAGACCATCCCGCTGCCTATCCAGCCACGGCCGTCCCGGGTGTCGGTGCCGCAGCAAGCGCCGCCTCCCACGGTGTCAGCTCCGCCGACGCCGGCTCCGACGGTGTCAGCTCGGGTGGCGCCCGCTGGAGTGGCGCAGGCCCCGCCGGTACGGCGCGGAATGCAACCACAGTCGCCGCTTTCGCAGGCGGGCGGTGAACGCGGTTCCCACCATCCCGTTTGCTACCGCCCGATCGTGACATCCCACGACCTCAGCATGAAGGCGTTCAGCGCCACCCGCCTGCGCACCGGCTACACCATGGTCGGTGTTGACGCCTTCCTCGACCGGGCCGCCGCGGAGCTGCACCGCCTGCACACACTTGTGCGATCGGTCGAGAGCGGCTACCGACCGGATCCGAGCGAACTCGTCCTGCGCGTGACCCCGACGGAGATCAGCTCGACGACCTTCAACCCGACGAGGTTTCTGAGTGGCTACTGCGAACAGGAGGTCGATGACTTCCTCGGCGTTGTCGCGCGGGAGTTCGCAAACCTCCAGAAATTTATGTCCGCGGTGGCGGGTGCCGGCCGGACCGGTGGGCGCGGTCTTTCCTACCACGCTGGTATAACCGGTCCGGAGGTGGCGGGAAAGTTGTTTACCCGGACGCAGCTCGGTGTTGGCTACAAGGTTGATCAGGTTAATGACTTCCTCGACCGGGTGGCGCAGGATCTGGCCGTCATGCACGCTCTGGTGAAATCCGCCGGAGACGGCCGGCAGCGGGATCCCGGTTCGTTTCCCGCATGCCTCGCGCCGGCCGACATCAGTGCTGTCAAGTTCGATACGACGCGGTTTTACGGGGGCTACCGGGAGTACGAGGTCGACGATTTCCTCGATTTTCTGGAACGCGAGTTCGCCCGCGTCCAGGATTATCTGGTCGTCAGGTCCGATTGAGTGCCGGTGTGGCTGCGGTGATCGGGAGCGAGGGCGGCGCGGCATGGCAGGCCATGGTCGCGCCGCCGTTGCCGGCCCGGTATCGCGTGGTAGGTTAGAGCTTTCGGGCGATTGTCAGACCGTCCGAAACCGCCAGCAGAACGGCCTGAATCCGATTATCGGCGACCACGGCCTGGTTGAATGCCCGGATCGCCCGGACGTTCACCTCCTGGCTTGCCGCATCCACGACATCGCCACCCTGCAGCACGTTGTCGGCGACGATCAGCCCACCCACGCGCATCCGCGGCACCAGCAGGTCGAAGTACGTCTGGTAGGAGGTCTTGTCCGCGTCGATGAAGGCGATGTCATAGCTGGGCTCGGCGGGCAGCGCGGCGATGGTGGTCGCGGCCGGGCCGAGCCGTAGCTCGATCCGGCCGTCCAGGCCGGCGCGCTTCCAGTACTCACGCGCGAGCGAGGTCCAGTCCTCGTTCACGTCACAGCAGAGCAGCTGCCCGTCGGCGGGCAGCCCACGGGCGATGCACACCGAGGAGTATCCGGTGAACGTGCCGACCTCGATCGCCCGGCGTGCCCCCGTGCTTGCTGTCAGCATGGTCAGCAGCGTGCCGAGCTCGGTACCGATCTGCATACGGGCCACATCACGGAACGTCCGTCGGGTTTCCTCGGCGAGATCGACGAGGAGCTCCTCCGGCGGAGAGCTGTGGATTGCGATGTAGGGCTGGATGCCGCGTGCGAGGATCGGTGAATCGGCCGCACGGTCAAAATTGGCCATACAGGCAGGCTACTACTCCCATCTGCAACCGCATCTTCTCGGATCGTCGTTGTTGACCTTCAGCTTTCCGCTGGGGATGCCGTGTCGCCCGGGTGCATGCCGGGCAATTGCGGGGTGTGAGAACGAACCCCCGGACCCCGGCCCCGGCGCCGATCCCGCAGAGCGCCGACCGCACCGCCCCGGAGCTGGCCGGCGACACCGTTCACGCGGTTGGAAAGATCAGCGAGGCGTTGGAGTGGGTGGAACGGGCGAGAGGTCATCTCTACGCGTTCCACCAGATGTCCGGTCGTGCCGATCTCATGCTCGGGTCGGCGTTGGCGGAGCTGGAGAATGCCGGGCACGCTGACATAGCCGACCGGGTGCGTCGGGACCTGTTCGGGCGGAACGTCCTCGACGGCCGGTGGACCTTCCAGGTGGTCGAGGAGTATGACGACGGCTACTTCCGAACATTCGTGGAGTCCGAGCGGATGGTCCGGGACGCGCTTACCGGTGGCCGGCGACATGTCTACGAGGCCCGGATGAAGGCGTCCGAGCGTGAGCAGGCTGGGCGACCCGCGTTCGGACCCGGCGCCTGAGAGTTAAAAAACTACTTAAAGTAACATGAGTTACCCTTTTGGCATGGAAGGTGTAGGTTGGGGCATGTCCGGAGCAATATCACCCGCCGGCGGTTTGACAGGGCACCGTTTCGGGCGGCACGCTTGGGATGCGGCACCTCGTTCGGTGAGGCGTCTGCACGGACACAGGCCACTGACCCCGAACGTCGAGAGACGCCCCGGGTCAGGACAGCTCTCCCCGAGCTAAGGGGTGGGCCCAGGTGGCTTCCTGGTTGGGATTACGCCGTGCAGTGCCAAAGCTCTGACGAGGAGGGGTGTTCCGCACGTGGTCCGGTGCTGGGCTGGGCACGATTCGTGCGATCACTCTCTGCGCAGGTGAAGTGTGCCCACGGGCGCCCGGCGGTGAAAGGAGGTGGCGGGATGAGTCCCGGCCATAGTCCGTGCCTGTCCTTGGCTGGCTCGGCGACCCCCGCCGCCTGAGTCCGGTCCCTGTACCTGTACGGCATACCTCTGTACGACCGACATCGCCGCCGGGCTCTGGTTCGCGTCGGCGAGGGCGCTGCGCCCTGTTCGTCCATGCGGGTGGACTGGAGTGCAAGTCATGACTCATGGGCTGCTCCGGTAGGCGCGCTGGATCAACGAGTGCTCCGAACGCCGCTGTGAGCCCGGCGGCGCCTACCGGCACGGCCCGTAAGCCCCTCGAGGAGCTGGCGTGATGACCGTGATGGAGAACGCGTTCTACACCGAGGGTCGGCGTTTTGCGCGGCCGAACTCGTTGGGTGAGACCTATCAACTCCTGCGTGAGCGCCATGACGAACACAAGCAGGACCTCGCGTGGATCGGCCTGGTCCGTCCGGACCGGCGCGAGATCGCCTCGATCGCGAACGAGTTCGATCTGCACGAGCTCGCGGTCGAGGACGCCGTACAGGCGCATCAGCGACCGAAACTGGAGCGGTACGGCACGACCCTGTTCGTGGTCCTGCGTGCGGCGCGCTACAACGACACCCGCGAAGAAGTCGAGTTCTTCGAGCTGCACGTCTTCGTCGGTGATGATTATGTGATCACCGTGCGTCATGGTGACGCCCCGGACCTGCCGAAGGTACGGCGGCGGATGGAGTCCGATCCGGAGTTGCTCGCCAGGGGGCCGGAGGCGGTGCTCTACGCCATCCTCGACCGGGTCGTGGACGACTATGCGCCGGTGGTGGCGGGGCTGGAAAACGATATCGACGAGATCGAGACCGAGGTGTTCCGCGGGGACCCCGAGGTGAGCCGGCGGATCTATGAGCTGTCCCGGGAGGTCATCGAGTTCCAGCGGGCCACCAAGCCGCTCCTTGGGATGCTGGCCGCGTTGGCGTCGGGATTTGTGAAGTACGGCGTCGACGCCGAGCTGCAGCAGTACCTGCGTGACGTATCCGATCATGTCGTCCAGGTCGTGGAGCGCATCGAGGGCTTCCGGCAGCTGCTGGTGAACATCCTCACCGTGAACGCCGCACTGGTCGGGCAGCGCCAGAACGAAGAGATGAAGATCCTGACCGAGGCGAGTCTGGAGCAGAACGAGGAAGTCAAGAAGATCTCCGCATGGGCGGCGATCCTGTTCGCGCCGACCCTGGTCGGCACGGTGTACGGGATGAACTTCAGCGACATGCCGGAACTGCGCTGGGCGTATGGATACCCCTTCGCGATGGCGCTCATGGTCGGCGTCTGCGTCATGCTCTACACGATCTTCCGCAGCCGGCGATGGCTGTGACCACACCGGCGCCCGCCTGTCCTGTCTGAACTCCCGCCTGAACACGTTGTCATGCCCTAGGGTCTGGGGCTTGTGACCTGGGCCGCGACACCCGTTGGGCGGGGGGCGCGCGCCGCGACGGTGGCGGCCCTGGCGCTCGGCCTTGCGGTCGCCGGCCACCGGGCGGCGTGCGGCCGGTGGCCGTCGGTGCCGGTCATGGGGCTTGGGGCGATGGTGACAGCCCGGGTCTGCTGGGGATCGGCACAGGGTCGGATGTCCGCCTGGCGGCTTTCCGCCCTGGTGCTCGGCGTGCAGGCGGGCCTGCATCTCGCCTTTGCCGTCACCGAACCCACCGCCATGGCGAACGGTCTCGCCGGGGGCGCCTCCATCGACATCACTGATCTCACCCACAGCGGTGACATGGCGCTCCAGAGCGCCGCGCCGGGCGTGGACCTCCTGCCCGGTGGGCCCGCGATGGCGCTCGCGCACCTGCTGGCCGCGCTCGTCCTCGCGCTCTGGCTCGCTGTCGGGGAACGCCTTCTGTGGCGGGCGGCGCGGGGCACCGCGGCCGTCGCGCGCCGCGTCGCCGGCCGGCTGCTGCGGCACCGGATCGGGTTCGTCCGCCCGCGTATCGTCCGCCCGGTCCAGCCCGTCCGGTGGCTGCGGCGGGCACCACGTCTCGTCCTGCTCTTCCATGTCGTCATCCGCAGGGGTCCACCGGTTCTCGTACCGGCCTGACCGGTTCGGCGGGCGTGATCGCCCGGACGGTGTCCATCCGCGTGTAATCCGCGTTCCGTCCCACCGGGTTCAGCCGTGCCTCATCGGTCCGTCGCGGGGCCGTGAGTCAGAGCACACTGAGCTGATCTTCATGTGTGGGGCGTCGCCGCGGCATGTCCGCGTGACCTCATTCCTGTGCTGGAGACGCATGTGACCACTTTTGATCATCTTGGGCTGTCCCCGGACGAGCCCGTAACACCTCCTGCTCCTCCTGCTCCTCCCGTTCCCGTCTCTGTTGCTGTTCTTGCTCCAGCTCCAGCTTCTGCCGATGCCGGCGGCGCACGCCGCCTGCTGGTTCGGCTGCACTTCTACGCGGGCGTGCTGGTAGCGCCCTTTCTGGTGGTGGCCGCACTCACCGGGCTCGCCTACACCCTCACCCCGCAGCTCGACGGGCTGGTCTACGCCGACGAACTGCATGTCGAACGGGTCGGGACGAACCCGCGTCCGCTGGCCGAACAGGTCGTGGCGGCTCGGGCCGTTCATCCAGAGGGCAGCGTGGCCGCGGTGCTGCCCGCTGACGCAGCCGACCGGACGACCCGGGTCGTGCTTGACGTGCCCGGCCTCGGTGACGACAAGCAGCGCACCGTCTACGTCGATCCGTACACGGGCCAGGTGCGGGGAGCGCTGACCACCTGGTGGGGGAGCACCCCGCTGACCACATGGCTTGATGATCTGCACCGCAACCTGCATCTCGGCACGCTCGGGCGGAACTACTCCGAGGTGGCGGCGAGCTGGCTGTGGGTGGTGGTCGGCGGTGGTGTGGTGCTGTGGGTGCTCCGGCGGCGCAGTGCCCGGCGGCTGCGCCGGGTTCTGCTGCCCGATCTTGCCGCGCGGGGTCGGCGGCGCACGATGGCCTGGCACGGCAGCATCGGGATCTGGCTCGTACTCGGCCTGTTGTTCCTGTCTGCGACGGGCTTGACGTGGTCGCGGAATGCTGGAGCGCACTTCAGCTCGGCTCTGGACGCACTGCACGCCCACGCGCCGGAACTCGACACCACCCTGCCGGTGCCCGCCTCCAGCCCCGGCCCCGCCTCCAGCCCCGGCCCCGTCGCCGACCCACAGCATGCGGGCCATGTGATGACCGACAGCGGGACGACTGCTGCCGATTCGACGACCGACCACGGCGAAGCAGGCATCACCGGGCAGCTCGACCGGGTTCTCGCCACGGCGCGCGCAGGCGGACTGGACGGGCCGGTCGAGATCGACCTGCCCGCCGAGCCGGGCGTGGCCTGGAGCGTCGCCCAGACCGACAAGCTGTGGCCGGTACGGCTCAGCCAGGTCGCGATCGATCCGGCCGACGGCCTGATAGTCTCCCAGGCCGACTGGGCTGACTACCCGTTGCTCGCGAAACTCGCCAAACTCGGGATCGCGGCGCACATGGGCCTGCTGTTCGGCCTGGCCAACCAGGTGCTTCTCGCATCCCTGATGGTCGGCCTGCTGTGTGTGATCATCTGGGGTTACCGGATGTGGTGGCAGCGGCGGCCCCTACGCGACGATCGGCGGGCGCCCGTCGGCCCGGCTCCGGCGCGCGGCACCTGGCGCGGGCTGCCGCGGCCGGTACTCGTCGTCGGGGTCGTGCTCACCGCCGCTGTCGGCTGGGCACTGCCAGTCCTCGGCGTGACCCTGCTCGCCTTCCTCATGTTCGACGTGGCCGTCGGTGTCGTCCGGCGGACGCGGCAGCGCGGCGGCGCCACACCCGCCTGACGTCACACGGTCACCCGGCCCGGCCCGGCGTTACCGTCCAGGCCGGGCCGGGTGACCGCCACCGCCGTGATCGCGTTGGTCGCGTTGATCGCGTTGATCGCGTAGCTCGGCGGCGGTGGGTAAGGCGTCGTAGGTGCCGGGACGGCTGATGGTCAGCGCCGCGGCGGCGTGGGCGTGACGGACGGCGGTCGACTGGTCGGCGCTGGTGAGCAGATGCAGGGCGAGGACAGCGGTGAAGGCGTCGCTTCCGCCGGTTGTGTCGACGACGTCGGTCGGATGCGCGCTGTAGGTCTGGGCGTTCGCCGAGCTGGCACGGCGGTCACCGGTGCTCGTACTGGCGCTCGCGTCCCACAGGGTGCATCCGTTCGCGGCGAGGGTGACGCAGACGGTCGGCACGCCGAGCGTGCTCCCCAGGGCCTCGGCGAGTCCGTCAGCCTGCCCCGCGCGGGCGGGGTGGTGTTCGGGGAGCAGGGCGCGGGCTTCGGCTTCGTTCGGGATGATCATGTCGACCTGCTGCCAGGGTAGGGCCCGGTATGCGGTCAGGTCGGCGGGCGACGGCGCGGGATTGACGATGACACGGGTGCCGGCGTCCCGGGCGATCGTGACGGCCTGGCGGATGGCCTCGGCGGCTGCCTCGAAGGTGATGAGGACGGCGTCCGCATGGGCGATTTCCGCCTTCGCCCGGTGAACGATCTCCGCGCTGGCGATCATATTGTCGGCGATGCTCCACGTGGTGGCGTTCTGACCGTCGGGCCGGGTGAACACGACACAGACCGGGGTTGGCGCGTTCGGCTGGACGGTCAGATGGGCGGTGTCGATGCCCTCGGCGGTGAGCGTCGCGACAAGATCTCGTCCGACCGTGTCACCTCCCACGATCCCCACCGCCGTGACGTGGGCGCCGCCCCGCGCGAGGGTGACCGCCTGGTTGAGTGCCTTCCCACCGGGCGTCGTCCGGATCGCGTCGGCCTGGATGTGCTCGCCCCATCCGGGCAGCCGCGGTGTGCTGACCAGGCAGTCGGCGACGTAGGCGCCGACCACCACGAACCGCGGCGGGTGCGTGCGGGCTGATCGGGCAGCTGGCCCGGCGGGCACCGGGGACGGCACGAGCGGGTCGGTCATGGCCGCCTTCCGTCGGGGAACCGGTGGCTCACCACCGGTGGGAGTGAGCGTGGACAGCCGTTGAGACTAACGTCGTCCGCCCGAACCGGTACGGG